>NZ_JAGPXJ010000051.1:0-53875 GCF_018070605.1 Streptomyces sp. B15 | reverse complement strand
GCCGCCGCCTCCCCCAAGGTGGCGCTGTTCTGCCACAGCTACGGCTCGGTGGTGTGCGGGGTGGCGGCACCCGAGCTGCCCGGCAGCGTCACCGACATCGCCGTCGCCGGCAGTCCCGGGATGCGCGCCGACAACGTGGCACAGCTCGGCACCCGCGCCCGCGTCTGGGCGATGCGGGACCGTGACGACTGGATCGCCGATGTGCCCCATATGGACGTAGGGGGGCTCGGACACGGTGCCGACCCCGTCGCGGACGCCTTCGGCGCCCGGCATCTGTCGGCCCGGGGCGCCGTCGGCCACACCGGCTACTTCGTGCCGCACACCCGCAGCCTCGACAACTTCGCCGCGATCGGCACCGGCTCCTACGAGGACATCACGTGCGACTCCTCCGACCCGCACTGCTCCTTCGTTCCTGGCGTTTCCTGACATCACGCCAAGGCGCCGGAGCGCTCCCGGGGCGCCGTACCCACCGAATCAGCGCGCGTAGCGTCACGGAGGGCGGCGGAGGGGGGACGGACAGGCGGCTGCCGCATACGATGACCCACATGGGTGACGTACTGGCTGGAATTCACTCCACCTGGGAGTTCGAATCGGACTCCGTGCTCATCCGCTTCGAACGGGGGATCCGCACACCGAAGCTCTTCCAGGTGCTCGGGGAACGGCGTATTCCGTACGAGGCGCTGAGCGCTGTCGAGCTGGCCCCGGGCGGCAAACGCGGCACCGTGGTGCTGCGTGCCGTGCCCCGCGAGGGCGCCGACCCGCTGCTGGAAGCGGCCGCCGGACAGCTCAAGGAAAGCAGCGACCCCTACCGCCTGGTGCTGCCCGCGGAGCGCGAGACACTGGCGGACTACTACGCGACCGAATTGCGGGCCGCGCTGCCCGAGGAGGCGGCCAAACCCGCCGAGCACCATCTGGTCGCCGCACCGGCGGCACCGCAGAGCTTCAAGGCGTACGACGGCAAGGCCTCCTTCGACGGCAAGGTCGTCGCCTTCCGCTGGTTCTGGACCGGCGCCTCCACCGCCAAATGGAAAGCCGGCGACCAGTTCTTCCCCGTGGGCGGAGCCGAAGACGTCGAATGGCGCTCCCCGGAGGGCCTCAGCGGCCACCTGCGGCTCCGCCCACGCGGGGCCGAGATGCTCGCGGAGGCCGACCAGGACCCGGCCTCCGTGGTGTTCGGTCTCGGCTACGGCCCCGTCTACGAATCGCTGCCCTTCGCCGCCTCGGTCCTGGAGGCGGTACGCGCGGCGGACCCGGTGCGGGAGCTGGAGAGCGTCCGTACGGCCCCGGCGGCACCGCAGCCGCACCGCTCGGACCCGGCCGACGTGGCCGAACGCATCCGGCACCTGGGCGAACTGCACGACGCCGGGCTGCTGACCGACGAGGAGTTCACCGCCAAGAAGGCCGAGCTGCTGGCGGAACTGTGACCCTACGCTCCGTGGTCCCCGACCTGCGGGACGGACTGCGCTCGCTGGGGACCGCACTGGCCACGCCCGCCGCCTCCCACGAGCCGCTGCTCGGCCATGCCTCGTCCCGACTTGTGCAGCGGCTGCCCTACGTGCTGGCCTTCGCCTTCACCGTCGTCCTCCTCCCGTCCACCGTCCAGTTGCTCACGAACGACTACAAGATGCCGGGCGGCCTGGCCGGTGCGCTCGGTGTCGCACAGACCGCACCGCTGCTGCTGGCCGTCACCAGGCCGCTGCCCTCCTGGTGGATCGTTTACACCGCCGACCTGGTGGGCGCCCTCACCCTGCTGGCGGCGGACGGGACCGCAGGCCGCCCCTGGCCGTGGCCGCCGACGGTGATCGTGGGCTATCTGGTGCTGTGCCTGGCGCTGGCACTGCGCGAGAGCCGCCGCACCCTGCTGGCCGTCTGGCTCGCCACGGTGACCGCGTCCATCACACTGGGGTTCGTCGCTCCTGAGCGCAGCGAGGGCACCAATGTCCTGCTGATCGTGCTGAGCGGTGCCGTGCTGCTGCTCGGCGCCACGCTGCGGGAGCGCGCGGAGGCGCAGCGGCGGCTGGCCGAGCAGGAGACCATCAGCGAGGCGGAACGCGCCCAGCGCACCCTGCTGGAGGAGCGCGCCCGTATCGCGCGGGAACTGCACGACGTCGTCGCGCACCATATGTCGGTCATCACCGTCCAGGCCGACAGCGCCCCCTACCGGATCGCCGAGATGTCCCCGGAAACCCGCGAGGAGTTCGGCTCCATCGCCGCCACGGCCCGCGAGTCGCTGACCGAGATGCGCCGCCTGCTGGGCGTTCTCCGGAGCGAGCACAGCCGCGGGGAGCGCGACCCCCAGCCCGGTCTGGAGAGGCTGGAGCAGCTGGTGGAGGCGACCGTACGGGCCGGCGTACCCACCGAGCTGAGCGTCTCCCTCCCCGGGGACGAGGGTGAGGACGGCACAACGGTCGGGGGCCCCGGGCCGGCGCCGGCCGTGACCCTGTCGGCGTACCGGATCGTGCAGGAGGCGCTCGCCAACGTCGTCAGGCACGCACCCGGTGCGCGGACCCGGATCTCGGTGACGGCACCGGAGGACCAGTTGTCCGTCCTGGTGGTCAACGGACCCTCTCCCGAACCGGAGGCCGCACCGCTGGAGACAGCCGGTACCGGACACGGGCTGGTGGGGATGCGGGAACGCGTGCGGCTGGTCGGCGGCAGCCTGGAGGTCGGCCCGCTGCCCGACGGGGGCTTCCGCGTCGCCGCCCGGCTCCCGTTGAACCCGCCCGTCACGGCCCTGGAAGAGCCGCAGGAGACCGCCGGGAACGGCACGGACGGTGCGGTCGGCACGGACGGTGCGGACGGCACGGACGGCGAGAACCCCGGGAACGCCGGGAACGAGAAAGCCGCGGACGCCGGCGAGGCGAAGGGCGGCGGGCTGTACACGAAGGACCGGCAGGACACGACAGACCGGCAGGACACGAAGAGCCGGCAGGACACGAAGGGCTCCGCGACCGGATGAACGGCATGGGCGCGCCCGGCGCTTCCTCCACGGACGGGGTGACCCGTGTGGTCATCGTCGACGACCAGGCCATGGTCCGCGCGGGGTTCGCCGCCCTGCTGGCCGCCCAGAGCGACATCGATGTGGTCGGCGAGGCACCCGACGGCGTGACGGGAGTCGAGCTGTGCCGCCGCACCCACCCGGACGTCGTCCTGATGGACGTGCGGATGCCCCGGCTGAACGGCCTGGAGGCGGCGCAGCAGCTCCTCGATCCGCCACCGGGCGTCACCCACCAGCCCAAGGTGCTGATGCTGACCACGTTCGACGTGGACGACTACGTGTACGAAGCGCTGCGACTGGGCGCCAGCGGCTTCCTGCTCAAGGACGCGCCGCCGGCCGACCTGATCGCCGCGGTACGGGTGGTGGCCGAGGGCGAGGCGCTGCTGGCGCCGTCGGTGACCCGGCGGCTGATCGCGGAGTTCGCCCGGCAGCGGTCCGGCACCGCCCCGCGCAAGGGGCGCACCTCGGCACCCGAGCTGCGACTCAAGGCACTGACCGAGCGGGAGACCGAGGTGCTGGAGCTCGTGGCGCGCGGGCAGTCCAACACCGAGATCGCCGCATCCCTCGTGCTGGCCGAACAAACGGTGAAGACCCATGTGAGCCGCATCTTCGCCAAGCTGGGCCTGCGCGACCGCGCCCAGGCGGTCATCTTCGCCTACGAGTCGGGGCTCGTCGCACCAGGCGACCAGTAGACGCGGCCCCGCCGAGCAGTGACCCGCCCGGCGCGCTGTCCGCGCGCTGCCTGACCTCCCTGCTCTCCTCCACCCCCTACCCCGGTAGCACCCGGCGATTGGCTCCGCGGTGTGACGCCCCGCGTACGGCCGGGACCGCACTCTCCCTCTGCCGCCGCCGGAGATTCCGGGCGGGCGGCGGGAGGAGGGACACCACGTATGAAGCGCCGCCGCAAGCGCGCACTGCTCGCTGCCCCGCTCATGGCGGCCGTCTTCGCCACGACAGCGGGCGTCACCAGTGCGACGGAGCAGACCCCGGTCACCGGCCCCCCGCCGGGCGCCGCCGCCTGGCGCGCCGACCATTCGCTGGGGCGCTCGCTGCCGGACCCCGCAACCGCGAGCCCCGAACGGGTCGCCGCGTTCTTCGCGGGCTTGAACCGGAGCGAGCGGCAGGGACTGGTGCGGCGCCATGCGCTGACGGTGGGGAATCTGGACGGCGCCCCCCTGGAAGTCCGATACCAGGCGAACCGGGTGGCGCTCAAGGAGGAGCGGCGGGTGCAGTTGGCGCGGGCGCGGGATGCCGGTCTGACGCCGGAGGACCACCGGGAGGCCGACAGGAAGGCCGAGCGGTACGCCGAACTGCTCGCTCCCGGACGGCAGATCCTCGCCTTCGATCCACGCGGCCGGGGACAGGTCGCCGAGGTCTACGGGGATCTGGCGCACGCCACCCGCACCGCTGTCGTCGTCCCCGGTTCCGACATCGACCTGGCCGGCTATGACGGCGGCGGCGAGAACCGGTACGGGAAGCCCGCCGGAATGGCCACCGCGCTGCTCCGGCGGATGAGCGAACGGGCGCCGCACGCCCGCGTCGCGGTCGTCGCCTGGGTCGGCTACACCACACCTGTGGGCCTCGGCCCGGACGCCGCCACCGGACGGCTCGCCGAGGCGGGCGCACCGCGACTGGTGCGCCTCCTGGACGGGCTGGCGCAGATTGGGGTGCCCGCTCCCGCCGTGTTGTGCCACAGCTACGGCTCGGTCGTGTGCGGCCGGGCGGCGTCCCGGCTCGACAGGTCCGAAGCCGCCGGCCTGATCGTCTTCGGCTCCCCCGGGATGCGCACCGGCTCGGTGGCGGCACTGCACACCCGGGTGCCGGTGTGGGCGGCGCGCGCCGCCGCGGACTGGATCGGCCGCGTACCCAACGTCGAGGTGCTGGGGCTGGGTCACGGCGCCGACCCGACGAGCGCCCAGTTCGGTGCCCGCGTCGTCACCGCGAACGAGGCCGACGGACACAGCGGCTATCTGGAGCCGGGCACCGACTCGCTCGACAATTTCGCCTCCATCGCGCTGCGCGCCTACGGCTCGGTGGAGTGCGCTCCCACCTCCCAGGAGTGCGCCCATGCCCACTGAGACGCAGCCGATGCACTCCCGCACGCATCAGACCACTACGCGACGGCCCACCGGGACGCGGCAGCCTGGAGCAGCCGGGCTCCGCCGCCCCACCGCTCCGGGCCGCCGCTCCCTGCGGTACAAGGTCCGGGCCGCCGTCCGGGCGGTCGAGGAGCGCACTCCCCCGCACCGCGACCGGGCCGTGGACGGGCTGCGTGCGCTGGCGCTGCTCGCCGTTCCGCTGGGGCACTGGATGCTGGGTGGGTTCACCCGCGGACCGCAGGGCGCCCTGCACAACGCGAGCCCGCTCGCGACACTGGGTTTTTTCGCGCCACTGAGCTGGATGCTGCAACTGCTGGGCATCTTCTTCCTGGTGGGCGGCTGCGCCTCGGTGCTGTCGCTGCAGCGCGCGACCGCACGCGGGCAGACGGCCGGGCACTGGCTGCGCGGCCGGCTGGTGCGACTGGGCCGTCCCGTGCTGGGCGTCACCGCCGTGTGGGCCGCGCTGCTGCCGGTGCTGGCGCTGTGCGGCGTGCCCGAGACGACGCTGCGGACCGGGGCCGTGCTGGTGGTGCAGCCACTGTGGTTCGTCGCCGTCTACGCGGGCGTCACCGCGCTGACGCCGTACTGCGTGCGTGTGGCGAGGCGGTGGGGAGCGTGGAGTGCTGTGCCACTGCTGTCAGTGGTCGCGGTGGTGGACCTTCTGCGGTACGGGCCGTTCGCGCAGCAGGTGCCTTCCTGGACAGGGCTGGTCAATCTGCTGCCGGGCTGGCTGTTCGGCTATCAACTCGGTGTCTGCTGGGGCGCGGGCAGGCTGCGCCGCAGGGCTGCTGCCGTGCTGTGCGCGGGTGGCGGGGTGCTGTTCGCCGTGCTGCTGGTCGTCTTCGACTATCCGGCGTCCATGGTGGGTGTTCCCGGGCAGTCGCGTACCAACTCGCATCCCCCGTCGCTGCTCGTGCTGGCACTCGCGTCCGTGCAGTGCGGTGCCGCCGTCCTGTTGCGCGAGCGGATCGGTCGCGCGCTGCGGCGCCCGGCGCTGTGGGCACCTGTGGTGGCGATCAATCTGTCGGCGATGACGATCCTTTGCTGGCACCAGACGGCGATGCTGGCCGCGGCCGTGCCCGGCGCGGCACTGGGTGCGGTGCCCGGTCTGACGACGGCCCCCGACTCGCTGGGCTGGGTGCTCGCCCGGCTGGCGTGGCTGCCCGTGTTCGCCGTGTCACTGGTGGCGATCGGCAGTGTCACCCGCCGGTTCGAGACGCCGTGGCGGGGGGGCCGGGCGGGGTGCGCGGGCGGTGGCCGGAGCGCTGGCCGCCGCGTTCGCGCTCTACGCGTTCGCCGTGGTGTGAGCCGCGGCATCCCGGGCGGCGGGGGGCGTGACGGCACGGGTCGCCGGCAGTTCTCCGGTCTTCCGGGAGTAGTGGTCGATCTTGTAGTCGAGCACGGCGAGGGTGTCGTGCAGTTCCGCGATCCGTGCGAGCACGTCCTTGCGGGTGGTCTCCAGGAGCGCCTGGCGTTCCGCGACCGTCGTCTCGCCCTGGCGCACCATCTCGGCGTAGCGCACCATGTCCGCGACGGGCATGCCGGTCAGCCGCAGTTTGCCGACGAACTCCAGCCAGTCCAGGTCGCGGTTGGAGAAGCGCCGCTGTCCGGTGTGGGATCTGTCGACATGCGGCATCAGGCCGATCCGCTCGTACCAGCGCAGGGTGTGCGCGCTCAGGCCGCTGAACGCGGCCACCTCGCTGATGGTGTACCTGTCCTGGCCGTCCGGCCTGCGGAGGGCGTCACTGCCGGCGGCGCACTGCGCCGGCAGTTCGGGCTCCGACGTGCGTGGTCTCTCGGTCTGCGTCACGGTCACAAGTGAACGCTACGGAGTTGGAGTGCGCTCGAAGCAAGGGCAAAATCCGCGGAAAATCGTGACCGTTAGGCTCGTTCCATGGACAGCCTGCGGATGATCGAGACCTGGCCGGTGCCCACAGCGGCGGCGGCCGTCGTACGTGCCGACGGCACGGTGGCCGGGACGCACGGTCCGGCCGCGCAGCGCTTCGCGCTGGCCTCCGTCACCAAGCTGCTGACCGCCTACGCGGCGCTGATGGCGCTGGAGGAAGGCGCCGTGGAGCTGGACGAGCCGGCCGGTCCAGAGGGGTCGACGGTGCGGCATCTGCTGGCGCACACCTCCGGGCTCGTCTTCGACGAGCACCGTTCGATGGCCGAGCCCGGTACCCGCAGGATCTACTCGAACGCGGGCTTCGAGGTCTTGGCCGACCATCTCGCCAAGGCGACCGAGATGCCCTTTCCGCAGTACCTGCGCGAAGGGGTGCTCGATCCGCTGGGCATGGCCGCCACCGAGCTGGAGGGCTCGGCCGCCAAGGACGCCGTCTCGACGGCGGCGGACCTGACCCGGTTCGCCGCCGAGCTGCAGTCCCCCGCGCTGCTGGACCCCTCGACGGTGCGGGAGGCGACCTCGGTGGTCTTCCCGGGGGTCAGCGGGGTGCTGCCCGGATACGGCCACCAGAAGCCGAACGACTGGGGCCTGGGCTTCGAGATCCGCGGCAGCAAGTCCCCGCACTGGACGGGGGAGACCTCCTCGTCCGGCACCTTCGGGCACTTCGGCCAGTCGGGGACGTTCCTGTGGGTCGACCCGCAGGCGGGCGCCGCCTGTGTGGCGCTCACCGACCGCGCTTTCGGCCCGTGGGCCGTGGAGGCGTGGACACCGTTCACCGACGCGGTCCTGGCCGAACTGCGCCAGTGACCGGCCGGCGGGGCTCAGCCGTAGACGGGCTCCGCGTGCATCTCCCACAGCAGCACTTCGGCGCCGCCCTCGGCACGCAGCTCCCGGCCGCCCCGCTCGTCGGTCAGCCGCGCTGCGTCGCCCTGGTGCAGCGTCGTACCGTCCAGCAGTGCCCTGCCGCGCGCCACATGGACGTAGACGAAAGCGGCGTCCGGCACCGCCGTACGTGCGCCGTCGGCCAGTCGCCGCACGTGCAGCACGGCTTCCGTGCGCGGCAGTGCGAAGGGGGTGTTGTCCGCGATACCGCGGACGATCTCGTACTCGGGCTCCGTGCCGAACGTGCCCGGCACCAGCCACATCTGGACGAAGCGCAGCGGGGCGTCCCCCGCGTTGCGCTCGGTGTGCCGTACGCCGCTGCCCGCGCCGAGCCGCTGCACGTCCCCGGGGCGTACGACGGTGGAGTGCCCGGCCGAGTCGCGGTGTTCCAGTTCGCCTTCGACGACCCAGGTGACGATCTCCACGTCGCGGTGCGGGTGCTCCTCGAACCCGGCGCCCGGCGCGAGGCGCTCCTCGTTGCAGGCCACCAGCAGTCCGAAACCGACGTTGTCGGGGTCGTAGAAGCCGGAGAACGAGAAGGCGTGCCGGGTGTCGATCCCGGCCTGCTGGTCGCCGCCCCGGTACCGGTCCTCGGCCCGCCACACCACCTGTGCCATGCGCTCCACGGTAGCCCCGGCGGGGTGCGCCGCCGGCGGCCCGGGCCCGGTCCCCCGTACGGGGCCCGTCAGCCCCCGCGCCCGAAGAGGGCATCCGGTAAGGCAGGCTTGTCCCGTGCCCGAAGCCACAGATCCACCACCCCAGCATCCACACCTGGCCACCCTGCGCCGTCTGGAGCAGTCCTCCGGCAAGCTCGCCGCCGCCGCCATCGCGCGCATGGACGAGCAGCTGCCCTGGTACCGCGCGATGCCGCCGGAGAACCGTTCCTGGATCGGCCTGGTCGCCCAGGCGGGCATCGCGGCCTTCACCGAGTGGTTCCGGCACCCGGAGACGCCGCAGGCCATCAGCACGGACGTGTTCGGCACCGCGCCGCGCGAGCTGACACGGGCGATCACGCTGCGGCAGACAGTGGAGATGGTGCGGACCACGATCGAGGTCGTCGAGGCGGCCATCGACGAGGTCGCGGCGCCCGGCGACGAGGCGGTGCTGCGGGAGGCGCTGCTGGTGTACGCGCGGGAGATCGCCTTCGCCACCGCGCAGGTGTACGCGCAGGCCGCCGAGGCACGCGGCGCGTGGGACGCCCGGCTGGAGTCGCTGGTGGTCAACGCGGTGCTCTCCGGTGAGGCGGACGAGGGCGCCGTCTCCCGCGCCGCCGCGCTGGGCTGGAACTCCCCCGAACATGTGGCCGTCGTGCTGGGCACCGCCCCGGACGGCGACAACGAGCTGACGGTGGAGGCGATCCGCCGCGCCTCCCGGCACGCCAAACTGCAGGTGCTCACCGGGGTGCTCGGCAGTCGGCTGGTGGTCATCGCGGGCGGTTCCAACGATCCGCTGAAGGCGGCCAAGTCACTGATCGGCCCGTTCGCGGCGGGACCGGTGGTGGCCGGTCCCGTGGTGGGCGATCTGCTGGCGGCCACCCGCTCGGCACAGGCCGCGATGGCGGGGCTGAAGGCGTGCGCGGCCTGGCCGGACGCCCCCCGCCCGGTGCTGGCCGACGATCTGCTTCCCGAGCGTGCGATGGCGGGCGACCCGGCCGCGCGGGAGCTGTTGGTGGAGGAGATCTACAGACCGCTGGAGGAGGCCGGGTCGGCGCTGCTGGAGACCCTCAGCGTCTATCTGGAACAGGCGAGTAGCCTGGAGGGTGCCGCGCGGATGCTGTTCGTGCACCCCAACACCGTCCGCTACCGGCTGCGACGTGTGACGGACGTCACCGGTTGGTCGCCTTCGGATGTGCGTTCCGCTTTTACGCTGCGTATCGCGCTGATCCTGGGGCGTCTCGCCGACTTCTCGGGTCAGCCGTAAGCTGACGGGCGTCTTTTGTCGAGGGTCCACAATTCCCCTCACTGTTCTTCGTCTCGGTCCCCACCGGCCGAGACCCCGGCACACAGGAGAGAGTGAAAGAGTGCTCGTACTCGTCGCTCCCGGCCAAGGCGCCCAGAAGCCTGGCCTGCTGACCCCCTGGCTCGAACTCCCCGGAGTCGCCGACCGGCTCGCCCAGTGGTCGGCCGCCATCGATCTGGACCTGGTGCACTACGGCACCGAGGCGGACGCCGACGCGATCCGTGACACGGCCGTGGCCCAGCCGCTGCTGGTGGCCACCAGTCTGCTGTCCGCCTACGAACTGCTGGAGGGCGAGCCCACGCAGGACGCGCCCGGCCGGGCCGCCGCCGTCGGCGCGTTCGCCGGCCACAGCGTGGGCGAGCTGGCCGCCGCGGCGCTGACCGGTGTACTCACCCCGCTGGAGGCGCTGCGCATCGTCCGCGCCCGGGGCACGGCGATGGCCGAGGCCGCCGCCGTGACCGAGACGGGGATGTCCGCCGTGCTGGGCGGCGACCCGGAGATCGTCACCGGCCATCTGGACAAGCTCGGCCTGGCCCCCGCGAACATGAACGGCGCGGGCCAGATCGTTGCCGCCGGTACCGCCGAACAGCTCGCCGGACTGTCGGAGGACCGCCCCGAGAAGGCCCGGGTGGTGCCGCTGAAGGTTGCCGGTGCCTTCCACACCGAGCACATGGCGAGCGCGCTGCCCGCCATGGAGGCGGCCGTCGAGGGCGTCGCGCCCGGCACCCCGCTCACCCGGTACGTCTCCAACTTCGACGGCCAGGTCGTGGAATCGGGCCCGGAGGTCGTCCGCCGCCTGGTGAACCAGATCTCGGCTCCGGTGCGCTGGGACCTGTGCATGGAGACCTTCCAGCAACTGGGCGCCACGGCCCTGATCGAGCTGTGCCCCGGCGGCACCCTGACCGGCCTGGCCAAGCGCGCCCTGCCGGACGTACGGACGCTGGCGCTGAAGTCGCCCGACGACCTCGCCGCGGCACGGGACCTCGTCGCCGCTCACACGTCCGCCTGACCTCCAAGGAGCCCCGAGAAGCATGACCGCGAAGATCAAGCCCGCGCAGGGCTCGCCGTATGCGCGCATTCTCGGCGTCGGCGGATACCGACCGACCCGCGTCGTACCGAACGAGGAGATCCTCAAGCACATCGACTCCTCCGACGAGTGGATCCGCTCCCGTTCGGGCATCGCCACCCGGCACTGGGCGAACGAGGAGGAGACGGTCGCCGAAATGACCCTGGAGGCCGCGGGCAAGGCCGTGGCCGGCGCCGGGATCACCCCCGACCAGGTGGGCGCGGTCATCATCTCGACCGTCTCGCACTTCAAGCAGACCCCCGCGGTCGCCACCGAGATCGCCGACCGGATGGGCGCCGGCAAGGCGGCTGCCTTCGACATCAACGCGGGCTGCGCGGGCTTCGGCTACGGCCTCACCCTCGCCAAGAGCCTGATCGTCGAGGGCAGCGCGGAGTACGTGCTGGTGGTCGGCGCCGAGCGGCTGTCGGACCTGACGGATCTGACCGACCGCTCCACGGCGTTCCTGTTCGGCGACGGCGCCGGTGCCGTCATCGTCGGGCCGTCCGACGAGCCCGGCATCGGACCGTCGATCTGGGGTTCGGAGGGCGACAAGCGGGACGTCATCTCGCAGACCATCCCCTGGAACGACTTCCGGGTGGGCGACGTCGCCCAGCTGCCGGTGGCCGAGGACGGGGCGGTGAAGTTCCCCGCACTGCGTCAGGAGGGCCAGACGGTCTTCCGCTGGGCGGTCTTCGAGATGGCCAAGGTCGCCCAGCAGGCCCTGGACGCGGCCGGGATAACGGCCGAAGACCTGGACGTCTTCATTCCGCACCAGGCGAACATGCGGATCATCGACTCGATGGTGAAGACCCTCAAACTGCCCGAACACGTCACGGTCGCCCGTGATGTGGAGACCACGGGCAACACCTCGGCTGCCTCCATCCCACTGGCGATGGAGCGGCTGCTGGCGACGGGGAAGGCGAAGAGCGGCGACACCGCCCTCGTCATCGGCTTCGGGGCGGGTCTCGTCTACGCCGCCACTGTCGTTACCCTCCCCTAGTCAAGATCCGAGCAGCCCCGTACGACAGGGTCGGGCGCTGCGGACTCACCGCTATACGAAGGAGCGCCGCAATGGCCGCCACTCAGGAAGAGATCGTCTCGGGCCTCGCCGAGATCGTGAACGAGATCGCCGGTATCCCGACCGAGGACGTCCAGCTGGAGAAGTCCTTCACGGACGACCTGGACGTGGACTCGCTGTCCATGGTCGAGGTTGTCGTCGCCGCCGAGGAGCGCTTCGGCGTCAAGATCCCGGACGACGACGTCAAGAACCTCAAGACCGTCGGCGACGCGACCGAGTACATCCTCAAGCACCAGAGCTGAGACATCCGTTGACGCGTTTGTCGCCACCCGGCGTATGGGTGGCTCAAACGAGTCACCCCCTACCGTGGAGAGAATTCCAGTGAACGCGACCAATGACTCCGTGGTCGTCACCGGTATCGGCGCAACCACACCGCTGGGTGGCGACAGCGCATCGACCTGGGAAGGGCTCGTCGCCGGGCGCTCGGGCGCCGCACTCCTCGACGAGGAGTGGGCCGCCGACATGCCGGTACGCATCGCGGCGCGGGCCGCGGTCGAGCCGGGGGAGATCATTCCCCGCCCCCAGGCCAGGCGACTGGACCGCTCGGCGCAGTTCGCGCTGATCGCGGCCCGGGAGGCGTGGGCCGACGCGGGCTTCAGCGCCCGGGCCGGTGAGGACGCCTCCGTCAACCCGGACCGGCTCGGTGCCGTCGTGGCGTCCGGTATCGGCGGCGTCACCACGCTGCTGGACCAGTACGACGTGCTGCGCGAGAAGGGCGTCCGCCGCGTCTCGCCGCACACGGTGCCGATGCTGATGCCGAACGGCCCCTCGGCCAACGTCGGCCTCGAGGTCAACGCCAGGGCCGGGGTGCACACCCCGGTCAGCGCCTGTGCCTCCGGCTCCGAGGCGGTGGGGTACGCGATCGAGATGATCCGCACCGGCCGCGCCGACATCGTCGTCGCCGGTGGCACCGAGGCGGCCATCCACCCGCTGCCGATCGCCGCGTTCGGCAACATGATGGCGATGTCCAAGAACAACGAGGACCCGCGGGGCGCCTCCCGCCCCTTCGACGTGGACCGCAACGGGTTCGTGCTGGGCGAGGGCGCCGGGGTGATCGTGCTGGAGTCCGCCGAGCACGCCAGGCGGCGCGGGGCGCGGATCTACGCCGAGGCGGTGGGCCAGGGCATCTCCGCCGACAGCCACGACATCGTGCAGCCGGAGCCCTCGGGCAACGGCATCGCGCACGCGCTGCAGAATCTGGCCTCCCGGACCGATCTGGACCCGGCCGAGATCATGCACATCAACGCGCACGCCACCTCCACCCCGCAGGGTGACCTGGCGGAGCTGAAGGCGCTGCGCAAGGTGTTCGGCGACGACGTGGAGCACATGGGCATCTCGGCGACCAAGTCGATGACCGGCCATCTGCTGGGTGGCGCCGGTGGTGTCGAGACGGTGGCCACGCTGCTGGCGCTGCACCACCGCACGGCTCCGCCGACCATCAACATCGACAACCTCGACCCGGAGGCCGACGGCGACATCGTGCGCGACACCGCACGGGAGCTGCCGGGCGAGGGCCGTATCGCCGCGCTGAACAACTCCTTCGGTTTCGGCGGCCACAACGTGGTGCTGGCATTCCGCACGATGTGATTCCGGTCAGGTGCTGGTGAGGGGCGGCCTCCATCGGAGGCCGCCCCTCACTTGTGCACCGGGATGACAGGCACACTCGTGGGCCCTGCGTGCGCTGCGTGCGCTGCGTGCGCTCCTACGCGGAGCCCCGGGCGTCGCCTCTGCCATAGTCGGAGGTCTCGTAGCTGGCGAAGAACGAGGCCGCCGCATCGTCCCTGCCGTGCCCCTGCGCCTCGGCGCGCCTCAGCCGCTCGGCCATCGCCGGAGTGGCGTCGAGCCGCACCCCGGCGTCCCGTGCCGCACGGGTGATGAGTTCGGCGTCCTTGCGTGCGCCGGAGAGCGGGAAGCTGGCCTCGTAGGCGCCCTCCAGGATCAGCTTGGCCTTCGCCTGCAGATAGGGCGCGTCCAGCGGGCCGCCGGCGACGGCGCCGAGGAAGTCGCCGGCTTCGACACCGAGCCCTTCGGCGAGGGCGAGTGTCTCGGCGGTGCCGTTGATGAGGGTGAGCACCCAGTTGTTGACCACCAGCTTGAGACGGCTGGCGGCGCCGGGTTCGTCGCCGAGCCACAGCGTCTTCGCGCCGATGGCGTCGAGTACGGGGGCGACCCGCTCGCGTACGAGTGGGCTGCCGGAGCCGCCGGACACCAGCACGGTCAGCTCTCCCGCCTCGGCGGGCGCCTTGGTGCCCAGTACGGGCGCGTCCAGCAGTCTCAGCCCGTGCGCCTGGGCGAACTCGGCCAGCGGCGCGAGCCCGTCCGGCCCGACGGTGCTGGCCTGGACCCACACGGTGCCCTCCGCCAGGCCCGGCGCCGCGGCACGCATAGCCGCCAGCACGGCGGGACCGTCGTGGAGGGAGGTCAGCACAGTGCCGGCACCGCGTACGGCCTCGGCCGCCTCGTCCGTGACGGTGACGCCGTGGCCGGCCAGCGGCTCGGCCCTGGCACGGGTGCGGTTCCAGGCGCGGACCGGGAGCCCGGCGGCGGAGAGATTGCGGGCCATGGCGGCCCCGATGGTGCCGGTTCCGAGCACTGCGACCGAGTTTTCGTCAGGCATGCGGGAACGGTAGGCGTTCGAGCGCCCTCGAAGGCAAGCGGCACGCGGTTCGGCCGACCTCGGCCGGCCCCCGACGACCTGGTCTCAGACGACCTGGTCTCAGACGACCTGGTGCAGCCAGCGGACGGGCGCGCCCTCTCCGGCGTAGCGGAAGGGCTCCAGCTCGTCGTCCCAGGGCTTGCCCAGCAGCTTGGAGATCTCGGCCTCCAACTCGCTCTCGCCGCGCCCCGCGCGGGCGACGGCGGCCCGCAGCCGGTCCTCCGGAATGAGGATGTCACCGTGCATGCCGGTGACCGCGTGGAAGATGCCGAGGTCGGGTGTGGAGCTGTACCGCTCGCCCTCCGCCGTCGCGCACGGCTCGGCAGTCACCTCGAAGCGGAGCAGGTGCCAGCCGCGCAGCGCGGAGGCGAGCTTGGAGGCGGTGCCCGGATCGCCCTGCCAGGAGAACTCGGCACGCCAGGTGCCGGGCGAGGCGGGCTGTCTGATCCAGTCGAGGTTGACGCGGGCGCCCAGCACGCCCGCGACGGCCCACTCGACGTGCGGGCACAGGGCGCGGGGCGCCGAGTGGACGTACAGAACTCCACGTGTCGTCACCGGGACCTCCAGTGCGCTCCGAGGGTCGCCACCGGGCGGCCTCGATCACCTACCGGTCACGCGCCGGAAAAGCGCCTGACATTTTTGCACCACCGGTCACTTCCCTACAGCTCCCGAGGTTACGAATAGTAAACACCATTGCGCCCAATTCTCCCCGAAAGGGACAGGAAGTGACGCGAGGTAATATTTACCAGTCGCTGTGCCGATCGGCTCAGCCACGCACCGACCACGGCACAAACACCGACCACGGCACAAGCTATCGCGCGGCGGCGCACGGTGGGTGACGTACCGTCGGTCGGGCACGGGTGAAACAGGGGGTCGGATGACGGAGAGCCACGAGCCGGGGAACGCACGTCCAGCGCGTCCGCGCCCCGGCGCGCCGAAACGGTCCCGCACCGTCGCGATCTGCGCTTTCATCCTGATGACCGTAGCGGGCCTGATCCTCGCCGTGGCGTGTGGCGGCTCCTCGGGTGGAGGCGACAAGCGCGGCGAGCAGCGCGCCGAAGGCTCCTCACGCCCCCACCCCGAACCCACCCCACGGCGGATCTGGGACCGCAGCCCGGACTCGCTGGCAGCGGTCGGCGACTCCATCACCCGCGGGTTCGACGCCTGTTCCCTGCTCGCCGACTGCACCAAGGTGTCGTGGGCCACCGGCACGGCAGCCGGTGTCGACAGCCTCGCGCGGCGGCTGCTGAGCGACCCGAAGAAGGAGAGCTGGAACTACGCGGCCAGCGGCGCGGTCATGGCCGACCTGCCGGAGCAGATGCGCAAGGCCGCGGCCCACAAGCCGGACATGGTGACCGTCATGAGCGGAGCCAACGACGCCTGCCGCCCCACGGTCGGGCAGATGACGTCCGTCGAGCAGTTCCGTGCCGACTTCCGTGCGGGGCTGCAGGCACTGCGCACCGAAGCACCCAAGACGCAGGTGTACGTCTCCAGCGTCCCCAACCTCAAGCGGCTGTGGCGGGAGGGCAGGAAGAACCCGATAGGGCAGCGGGTGTGGGGGCTGGGCATCTGCCAGTCGATGCTCAAGGACCCGCAGTCGACGGACGCGGCCGACCAGGAGCGGCGGCAGGAGGTCCACGACCGGGTGATTGCCTACAACACCGTGCTCAAGAAGGAGTGCGCCAAGGATCTGCGCTGCCGCTACGACAACGGGGCGGTCTTCAACTACCGCTTCACGGGGGCCGAGCTGAGCAACTGGGACTGGTTCCATCCCAGCAAGGAGGGTCAGCGCAGCCTCGCGGAACTGGCATACGGGCAGATCACCGCACGGCGCTCCGCCGACTAGCGCCTCTGCGGGGAATCGGACACCGCACCGGGCCGAAGCCGCTGCCGCGAGGCCACCTGGAGCGGGACCCGGGTACGGAGGCCGGGGCCGGGTGGCCGGATACGGAACCCAGGGCTCCGGAGGCCGGGCCCGGAGCCCGGGCCGCGGAGCGCCGCCCACGCTGCGGCGCCCGCGGCCCGGGGCAGCGTCAGGCGACCTGCAGTGTGACCTCGATGTTTCCGCGCGTGGCGTTGGAGTACGGGCAGACCTGGTGGGCCTTCTCCAGCAGCTCCTTGGCCGTGGCCTCGTCCACGTTCGGAATCCGGGCCCGCAGGGCGACGGTGAGACCGAAGCCGCCCTCCGGCGTGTTGCCTATGCCGACCTCGGCGGTGACGGTCGAGCCGGATATGTCGGCGCCCTCCTTGCGGGCCACCACGCCGAGCGCACCCTGGAAGCAGGCGCTGTACCCCGCGGCGAAGAGCTGCTCGGGGTTGGTGCCCGCCCCGCTGCCGCCCATCGCCTTGGGCGGGTTGACGACGACGTCGAGCTGGCCGTCGTCGCTTGCCACGCGGCCGTCACGGCCGTTCTCAGCGGTGGCGACGGCGGTGTACTTGACGTCGATCGGCTGTATTGCCATGGATGTCCTCCTGTTGATGGCACGACCGGGGGAACTCGCGCCCGTGTTCCCGCCGGTACGTGCACCAGCGTATGTGTTCGACCCGGAGGCGGGGCAGGGAGCCCGGTCGAGACCGCGGCTCAGTCGCCGAGAGTGACGATCATCTTCCCCACGTTCTCGCCGCGCAGCAGGCCCAGGAAGGCGTCCAGGGCGTTGTCGATGCCCTCGACCACGGTCTCCCGGTACTTCAGCTCGCCCGAGCGCACCCAGGGGGCCACTTCCTCGACGAACTTCGGCTGGAGGTCGTAGTGGTCCATGACCAGGAGCCCTTCCATCCGGAAGCGCTTGGCGATGATCTGGGCCAGATTGCGCGGGGCCGGGGTCGGCTCGGTGGCGTTGTACTGGGAGATCATCCCGCACACGGCGATGCGGCCGTGCAGATTCATGGCGGCGATGGCGGCTTCCAGGTGATCACCGCCGACATTGTCGAAGTAGACGTCGATACCGCTCGGCGCCGCCTCCTTCAGCCGCTCGGCGACCGGACCGTTCTTGTAGTTGAAGGCCGCGTCGAAGCCGTACTCGTCGGTCAGCACCTTGACCTTCTCGTCGGAGCCGGCCGAGCCGATCACCCTGGAGGCGCCCTTCAGCCGAGCGAGCTGTCCGACTTCGCTGCCGACCGCGCCGGCCGCCCCGGAGACGAACACGGCGTCGCCGGGCTTGAAGTCGGCCACCCTCAGCAGACCGGCGTAGGCGGTCAGGCCCGGCATGCCCAGCACTCCGAGGTAGGTGGACAGCGGGGCCGCCTCGGCGTCGACCTTGGTGGCGTACTTGGCCCGCAGCGTGGCGTACTCCCGCCAGCCCAGGTCGTGCAGCACATGGTCACCGGGCGCGAATCCGGGGTCCTCCGAGGCGAGGACGACACCGATGGCACCGCCGGTCATGGGCTCGTTGAGCTTGAACGGCTCCACATACGACTTCGCCGCGCTCATCCTGCCGCGCATGTACGGGTCCACGGACAGGTGGATGTTCCGCACCAGGATCTGTCCCTCGGCCGGGGCCTGGACCGGCTCCTCCCGGAGGGCGAAGCCGTCCGGGGTCGGCCAGCCCTGCGGCCGCTCGGTCAGATGCCAGGCCCGTCCGGTGGCCGGGATCCGGCTCTCGGCGGAGTGGGCGGATACGGATGAGGTCACGGTGTCGCCTCCTGGAATTGCTTCAGGTACTGAAACAACCATGCTCCTGCATATTTCATGTTGTCAAGCATTGCGCTAGGCTAGTCGTATGGCAGCAGCAGAGAGTCGCGCCCCGGACGCGCTCACCGTCGAGGTGGCCGAGCTGATCGGCACGGTGGTCGCGCGCTATCACGAGGAGTACGAACTGGCTGCTGCCGAGCACGCTCTGACCGGCGCCCAGGCCCGGGTCCTCACCCTGCTGGCGCGAGAGCCCGCACCGATGCGGCAGCTCGCCCGCCACCTCAAGTGCGAACCCTCGAACGTGACGGGCATAGTCGACCGCCTGGAGTCGCGCGGCCTGGTCGAGCGCAGACCCGATCCCGCTGACCGCCGCGTCAAGATCGCGGCCGCCACCGAGGAGGGGCGGGCGACAGCGGCCCGACTGCGCGGCGAGCTGGATTTCGCCGGGGAACCCCTCCAGGGGCTCACCCTCGCCGAGCGAAGGCTCCTGCGCGATCTGCTCAAGCGGATGCTGGGCGAGTCCCCGCACTGAGCCCCGCCACCAGCAGGTCGAGGCCCGCCCGGAACTCCTCGGCGCGGTCCCCCTGGGCCGAGGCCGTGGCGATCTCCACCACCCGCGGATAGCGCTCGACCGGAAGCGTCCGCCCGCGCTCGATCACCTCGTCCGCCGAACCACCAGCGGGGCTGAGGGCCCGGGCTCCGGCCTCGCCCTGCGCGAAGCCGATGATGAACCCGACCACCAGCCGGAAGGCCACCAGCAGTTCCCGGCCCGATCTGCCGCTCCTGGCCAGCGCCTCCAGCATCCGCTCCCCGAACTCCAGGGTCGGTTCGTCCGTCGTACGGCGCGCCACGATCAGCGGCACGACCTGGGGATGCCTGCGGATGGTGGTCCAGTACGACTCCGCGAGCGTGCGGACCTCCTCGCGCCAGTCGGCCGCGGGCCGGGGATATGCGGCGTGCCGGACGACGGCTTCGATGACCAGCGACTCCAGCCCGTCGCGCCCGTCCACGTAGTTGTAGAGCGTCATCGGCCCCGTGCCCAGCCGCGCCGCCAGTGCACGCATCGAGAGGGCGTCCAGCCCCTTCTCGTCGGCCAACTCAAGAGCCGCCGAGGCGAGTTGATCCCTGCTGAACTTCTTCGGTGCGGGCACCGGACATCCGCCTTTCCGCCGATCCGCCCGGGCTCACACTCGGGAGCCGGGCCTTGACCACGTACGGCGTACGTGTTCCACTGACAATCGTTCACGTACACCGTACTTGATGATGAGGGGGCGGCTATGACCGCGGTGGATCTGTTCTCTTCGATGTTCCGGCTCGGCCCGGCAGGTGACGTACACACCGAGCAGCGCCGGATGTCGCCCGACCTCGCCGGCTGGACGGTGATGACACTGCACGTCGACAGCGACGCCGACGCACATCCCGAGTCCTGGGAGCAGCACTCGGACGGCGAGGAGGTGCTGTGCGTGCTGACCGGCGCTGTGCGGGTGTACTTGCGCAAGGAGGACGATCCTCAGGACCCGGACGGTGAGTTGGTGGCCAGGCTCACCCCGGGAACGGCCTACGTCGTACCCCGAGGCCGATGGCACCGCACGACGGTCGAGGAGCCGAGCGACATCATGGCGTTCTCCCGGATCGCCGGGACGTGGATGGAGCGCCGCACCGGGTGGTGAGCGGCAGCACGGGCAGCGCGAGCGCCACCGGCTGCCCGCTAGTGCGGCCCCAGCTCGCCGCGCAACCGCATCGAGCGCAGCACCAGTTCGAGTTCGAAGCGGCTGTCGGGGTCGTCGATCTCGTCGCCCCACAGTTCCCGGATCTGGCGCAGCCGGTAGCGCACCGTCTGCGGGTGGACGCCCAGCCGCCCCGCCACCTCCGGAGCGCCGCCGCGGGTCTCCAGCCAGGCCAGCAGCGTCTCGGCCAGCCGACGGCTGTGGGCGGGGCCGCACGACTCCAGGGGTGCCAGCCGGCGCCGTGACAGGCCGGCGATCAGTTCCTCGGGCGGCAGCAGCACCAGTGCTTCGGTGTGCTCGGTGCAGTAGAGCAACTCGCCGCCCGGCAGCAGCCCGCGCTCCATCAGGGCGACAGCGGACTGGGCCCAGCGCAGCGACTTGACGGCGTCGGCCAGCGGCACCGGAGGCCCCACTGCGCCCGACCAGCCGGCGGTGGCCCGGCGCAGCAACTCCGGTCTGCCGGCCGCCTCCGGCTCGGGCACCACCATGCGGGGCTGCTCGCATTCCATGTCGAGCAGCACCTCGTCGCCCACGGCGGGCGGAACGGCGGAGCGGGCAGGGCGCACCAGCACCGCGACGGCCACCGTCTGCGGCATCCGCCAGCCGATGCGGGCGGCACGGTCGGCCAGCAGGTCGGCACGGTCGCCGCCGCCGCGCGGCGGATGCTCGGACAGCAGCAGGTCCAGCAGCCGGCGCTGCAGCCGCAGCCGCTCACCGGCCTGCCGTGCCGCCGCCTCCGCGTAGCCACGCACGGACTCGGCCACCAGGCCGTCGAGGTACTGGAAGCCGGATTCGGCCAGCTCGTACATCGCGGGCGCCGGGATCTCCATCTGGGTGCCGATCTCGGCGAACCGGCGCCAGGCCAGCCGGATGCCGAGCCGGTAGATGGCCTGCAGCGAGTCGAGGCTGCGCCCTTGGAGGACCTCGCCCCGGCCGAACTCCTGGAAGACCTGCGGGGGGACGTGCGGGGCCTCCAGCCCGGTGGCCAGGTTCTCCACGAAGTGCTCCAGGGCGCGCCGGATACCGATGAGCGCCATCGACTCGCCCGAGTCGTCCAGCACCTGCGGCAGGGCGGGGTATTCGCGCCGGATCGCGGTCAGGATGTCGTGGGCGAGCACCGGCACCTCGGCCATGGCGCGCTCGGCGAACTGGCGTACCCGCAGCGGCGGTACGTCCTGCCAGGCCGAGCGGGCGGGCGCGGATGTCACCGTCACTCCCTTGGCGTGGCGGAGGCGGCAGGCTCGTCCGCTCCCCGGGAACTGCCCGCGGCACCGGGCGAGGCCGACGAAGCGGCACCGCCGTCATCGGCTCCGGGGGACTCCTCCGACCGCTCGGCGGCGCCGGAGTCGTGGGAGGCGCCGCTCCGGGACGGACTCGCCGAATCGCTGGGCGAGGCCGAGGGCGACGCGGACTCATCGAGGCCGGGGACCTCGTCCGGTGACGAGTGGAAGTGCACCAGCGGCACGTTGGGCTGCTCCGGTGCGGCATTGAGCGCGGCGACGATGCCGAAGCCCGCGCCGACGGCGAGACCGGCGGCGACCACGCAGGTGAGCGCGGCGGCGAGGAGTCTGTGCATGGCGGAGGCGAACCTCTCTTGTCGGTGCCGTGGTGGCCGTACCCGCCACGCGGAAACATGACGGTTCGGTGCGACGGCCCCGCCCCAGGAGCCAACCCCTTGTGAGGTGCCGAGTGTCGACGGGCATTGACTCGGTGTCAAGAGACGGCCTACGGTTTCCGGCCCATACGGACCGTCCAGACGAACTGACCGTTCCCTTCACGTGGTCGGGCGGCCCATCATCGAACGTGCACTTCCCCGTCGTAGCGCCGCACCTGCCGCAGGATCGCCCCTGCGTGCGGGCCAAGACCACCCTCGGAGTGCCCCGCCATGCGCCGTACCGCATCGCCTCTCGCCCTGATCCTGCTGGGCCTCGGCGTCTTCCTGCTCGTGCTCTCGCCGATGCTCGCCTGGTACGTCGAACCACGGGCGAAGCGCACTCCCACCGATGTGAACATCACCTCGGTCTTCACCGGCACGGGCAAATACTTCGACCAACAGGAACTCAAGACCAAGAGCGGCCAGAAGCTCACCGTCACCCGGCGCGTGCTGGGGGATGTCGCGGCCAGTGAGAAGAGCGGGCGGGCCGTGTGGAACGTCTCACAGACCATCGACAACCCCAAGACCCGCAAACTGGACGACCCGCGCAAGTCGTTCCAGTGGACGACCGAGCGCCTGGTGACCGACCGCAAGAGCAACCGGCCGGTGAACTGCTGCCGCTCCAAGCCGAAGGACATCGCCGGAGAGGCGTATCTGAAGTGGCCGTTCGACGTGGAGAAGCGCGATTACTCCTGGTGGGACAGCAGCCTGGGAGCCACCGTCCCGCTGCGCTACAAGGGCGAGGCGAAGGTGCGCGGCCACGAGGGGCTGCGCTTCACCGGGACGGTGAAGCCCACCCGGGCCGGCACCCGACAGGTGCCCGGGCTGCTCGTGGACCGGCCCAAGAGCGGCCAGGTCAACGCCGAGGAGTGGTACTCGAATTCGGGCCTGGACTTCATCGTCGACCAGCGCACCGGCCGCATCCTGTACGCGGCGACGGGGCCGAAGCTGGTACTGCGCGCACCTGGCGGCAAGGACGACAAGGTGACGCTGCTGCAGAGCGACAAGCTGGCCTTCACCAAGAAGACCCAGCAGGAGGCCGTCGACCTGGCCGAGGACGACAACTCGCGGCTACGGCTGGTCGGCAGTGTCGCCCCCATCGGCGCGGTGACGGCCGGCGGGGTGTGCGCGGTGGCGGGGGCCGTACTGGTCGCCAGGGGCCGCCCCACCGCGAGCCGGGCACGGCACGCCCCGGACGGCCGGGCCGAGGGATGAGGGTGGCAGGTGCGCACGGTTGAGCATCGGCGGTCCCGGCTCATCCCGGGCGGGAATGGTTGAACACGCGACAGAGCGCGAAGTGATGAAGCATCAGGCTCATTCCGGAGCAAAATTGTCACTCCGGTGAGTAGCCACCCGCGAACACTGCGGCAAACACTGAGCCATCCGACGCGCACCGCCCCGCACACCCCGCGCGCACGGCCCCCGCAGAGCCTTCGCATCTCCTGCGCAAGGCGAGGCAACGCACTGCCACGCACGAGATCCACTGCAAACGCACCGCAACGCACAGGTCCCACGGCAAACGCACCGCAAACGCACCGCAATGCAACAGCAACGGCTTCACCGCCACGCACGACCCCCGCACCGCACAGCTCCCCACCCGCCCCACGACCAATTCACCAGCCCCACCGACCCACCGACCCCACAAGCCTCACCGAGACGACCTCCGCCGAGACGGCCCCCACCGCATCGGTTCCTACCGCACCCTGAGACGAGTTGGAGCACCAATGCCCCAGCACGTACGACCCTCCCTGGGCCCCCCACACGGCCAGCACACCGCCCTCGCGCCTGCCCCCACCACCGGGCAGGGCTCCGCCCCGCGCAGGCAGCGTCCGGCCGATCCAGGGTCTCCCCGCCGCATCGTCTTCCTGGCCCGGCGCGACCTCGGCAACCCGGCCGCAGGCGGCTCCGAGCTGCTGATCGACCGGATCGCCGAAGGCCTCACCCTCCACGGCCACCAAGTCACCCTGCTGTGCGGCGGTCCCGCCGCCTACCGCGACTACCGCGTCGTGTCGGCGGGGAGCGACACCACCCACTTCCTGCGCGCCCGCAGCGCCTTCGCCCGGCAGATCGGCGACTGCGATCTCCTGGTGGAGGTCTGCAACGGCATGCCGTACCTCGCGCCCCTGTGGCACCGCGGACCGACGCTCTGCTTCGTCAACCACGTGCACACCGACCTGTGGGGCATGCGCTATCCGGCTCCTGCCGCGCGGCTGGGCCGGCAGCTCGAACACTGGGCGCTGGCCCGCAACCACCGGCACAACCTGAAGGTCGCCGTCTCCGGGTCGACCGCGCGGGCGCTGACCGGGATCGGGGTGCCCGAGGAGGAGATCCGCATCGTCCACAACGGTGTCGAGGAGCCGGGTCCGCCGCACCCCAAGTCGCCCGAGCCGCTGTTCCTGGCCATGGGGCGACTTGTCGAGTACAAGCGGATCGATCTGCTGCTGCGCCTGTGGGAGCGGGTCAGGCCGGTCACCGGCGGCCGGCTGGTCATCGTCGGCGACGGCCCGGAGCGGCCGGCGCTGGAGGCCATGGCCGGACCCGGCGTCACCTTCACCGGGCACATCAGTGAGGGCGAGAAGCACCGGCTGCTGTGCCGTTCCTGGATGCTGCTGCACCCCTCCCTGGTGGAAGGGTGGGGGCTGGTCGTCATGGAGGCCGCGGCGCGCGGCACCCCCGCGGTCGGGTTCGACATCCCCGGGCTGCGCGACTCGGTCGAGGACGGGGTGACCGGCCTGCTGGCGCGCGGCGAGAGTTCGTTCGCCGCGCACTGGTGCGCACTGGCGCTGTCGGCCGAACGCCGGCTGGCGCTGGGCCGCGCGGCGGAGCGCAGGGCGGCCCGGTTCCGCTGGGCGCACACCGTGCGCGGTTTCCGGGCGGTCGCGGCAGAGGCGTACGCCCGCGCCGTCGGCTCGCCCTCGACGCCCGCTCCCGGCCGCACCGACCCGGGCGGGGACTCCGCCCATCCGGTCCCCGGTCCCGTTCCCGTGGGGTGGTGACAGGGCGTGCGGGACCCCTCCATCAGACGATCCGTCGCGCTCTTCCGGGCCTTCCTGCGCGAGCAGTCGGACCCGGAGCACTGCTACGGCCTGCTCGCGCGGGACGCGGTGCAACAGGTGGCGCGCTTGGTTCCGCTGGAGGGCCGCACAGTAGTGGACGTCGGCGGCGGCAGCGGGCACTTCACCGAGGAGTTCCGCCGCCGGCAGGCGCACTGCTACCTGTTCGAGCCCGATCCGCGGGAACTGCACGCGGGCGGCCGCAAACCGGAAGGCGCGGTCGTGGCCGACGGCTATCTGCTGCCGCTGGCCGACGGGGTGGCGGACGTGTGCTTCTCGTCCAATGTGCTCGAACACGTCGCCGATCCGCAGACCTTCCTGTCCGAGATGATCCGCGTGACCCGCCCCGGCGGGCTGATCTACGTGTCGTTCACCAACTGGTACTCCCCCTGGGGCGGCCATGAGACCGCCCCCTGGCACTACCTGGGGGCCGAACGCGCCCGCGCCCGCTACCGGCGCCGTACCGGCCGCCCCGCCAAGCACACCCTCGGCGAGAACCTGTTCGCCGTGCACATCGGACCCACCCTCCGTCACGTGCGCGCCCGGGACGACGTGGAGCTCGTTACTGCCCGCTCCCGCTACTGGCCGTTCCTCGCGGGTGCCATCACCCGCGTCCCCGGGCTGCGCGAGTTCGCCACCTGGAACCTCCTCCTCATCCTCCGGCGGTGTCCCACATGACCACGACCGTCCAGGCGCCACCCCAGGCCCCGGCTCCGTCCCCGCGGCCCGCTCCCCCTCCGGAGCGCCCAAGGGGGCGGCGCTGGCTGTTCGGCTTCTGGGCGGTCGTGCTGGTCGCCTTCCTCGCCAAGTCGCCGGGGAAGATGACGTTCGAGACCAAGCTGGGCGTGGCGGCCGACCCCTGGCAGTTCCTGGGTGACCTGGGGCAGCTGTGGCACGACCGGGGCGGGTTCGGGGGGATCGCCGACCAGTACGTCGGCTATCTCTTCCCCGCGCTGCCGTACTACGGGCTGACCGATCTGCTCCAGATACCGACCTGGCTGGCCGAGCGGCTGTGGATGTCGCTGATCGTCTCCGCGGCCTTCTGGGGGGCGCTGCGGCTGGCCGAACGGCTCGGGGTGGGCACGAGCGCCACCAGGCTGCTCGCCGCGGTGGTCTACGCCCTGTGGCCCACCTACACCATCGTGATCGGCTCCACCTCGGCCGCCGCGCTGCCGGGTGCCGTACTGCCGTGGGTGCTGCTGCCGCTGACCGGCACCCTGGTGGCACCCCGGGTGGCGGCCGCCCGCTCGGCGCTGGCGATCCCTTTCATGGGCGGCGTCAACGCGGCCTCCACGCTCGCCGCGCTGCTGCCCGCGCTGCTGTACGTCGCCACCCGCACCGGACGCACCCGCCGCACCCTGCTGGCCTGGTGGCTGCCGGGCGTCGTGCTGGCCACCATCTGGTGGTGGGTGCCGCTGCTGCTGCTCGGCACGTACGGCGAGGACTTCATGCCGTACGTGGAGAACGCCGAGACCACCACAGGCACCATGTCGGCCACCGAGATGCTGCGCGGCAGCGGCAACTGGACGGCCTATCTGAACTTCGGCGAACCATGGCTGCCCGCTGGATGGACGGTGGCGGCCGGCTGGTTGGCCGTTCTCGGCGGAGCCTTCGCCGCCGCGCTGGGGCTGGCCGGGCTGGCCCGCCGCGATCTGCCGGAGCGCCGCTGGCTGCTGCTGACGACGGTGACCGTCACCGGCATCATGCTCGCCGGGTACGCGGGAGCGCTGGGCGCACCGTTCGCCGAGCAGATCCAAGGCTGGCTGGACGGCTGGCTGCGCCCGTTCCGCAACATCTACAAGTTCCAGCCGGGGCTCGCCCTCGCGCTCAGCTTCGGCCTCGCCCATCTGACGGCTGTCGCCCTCAGCACCCGGGGAACCAGGGCACTGCCGGGCCGCAGACTGCTGCTGTGGGCGGCGACGCTTGCCGTACTGCCCGGGTTGTGCCTGCCGTACGTCAACGGGGACATCCTGCAGCCGGGCGCTTTCGACAAGCTGCCCAAGCACTGGCAGCAGACGGCCGACTGGCTGAAGAAGCGCAGCCCGCACACCCGCGCCTATGTCACCCCGGCGACAGCGCACGGCATCTACAGCTGGGGCTCTCCCATCGACCAGCCGCTGGATGTGCTCGCCGAGTCCCCCTGGGCGCAGCGCGACTACGTGCCGTTCGGCACCCCGGGCAACCGCAGGGCGACCGACGCGGTGGAACAGGCGTTGCTGAGCGGCGGCGAAGTACCCGGGCTGGCCGACTTCCTGGCCCGCGCGGGCCTCTACGACGTCGTCGTACGCAACGACCTGGACCCGGACCAGTTGGGCTATGTCCCGCCGCAGATCGTCAAACGCACCCTGGAGGCCTCCGGCTACCGGAAGGTGAAGGCGTTCGGTCCGACACTGACCGCAGGCCGTATCCCCGAGGACACCCCCGTGCAGGTGGCGGGCTTCTACCCGCGCCAGCGGGCGGTGGAGATCTACGAGCCGACGGACACCGCACGTCCCAAGAGGGTGGCGCTCAAGCCCGTCTCGCGGACAGCTCAGGTCAGCGGCGGCCCCGAGGCCCTGCTGCCGCTGGCGGCCGACGAGCGGATCAAGGGCAGGCCGACCGTGCTGACCGGCGACAACCACCCGGGCCTGGGAACCCCGTCCCTCCAGGTCAAGGGCGACGGGCTGCGGCGCGCCGACACCCGCTTCGGCCTCGTCAACACCAACACCTCCTACACCTACACCGCCGACGAGCGGAACCATCCCGACAGCCTCCAGCAGCCCGGCGAGAAGCCGAAGCAGATCCTGCCGATCGAGGGCACCAGGCACCAGACGACGTCGGTGCTGCGCGGCGCGAAGTCCGTGACGGCTTCCAGCAGCGGCAACTGGCTCTTCCACCTGCCGCAGTACGAACCGGTGGGAGCCTTCGACGGCAATCCGGACACCGCCTGGGCCGAGGGCTCGGCAGGCGAGCCCGAAGGACAGTGGATCAAGGCCGAGTTCCGGGGCGCTGTGGACATCCCCCGGCAGATCGAGGTGGTTCCGCTGCCCGGGGACGCCACCCGTGCGGCACCCACCCGCGTACGGGTGGAGACCGACCGGGGCACCGCCTCCAGCTTCCTGCGGCCCACCGGGGAACGGCAGAAGATCAAGGCACCGCGGGGCGCGGCACGGTGGCTGAAGCTGACCATCACCGACGCGCAGCCGCCCCGGGCCGGACTCTCCGGCGCCGGGTTCTCGGAGATCGACATTCCTGATGTGCAGGTGACCCGGCTGCTGAAGCTTCCGACGGACGCCGGGAACGCCCGTACGGACAGTGAGCTGGTCTCGCTGCACCGGGGGGACGACCCGGGCGGCCTCTCACCGGTCTCCTCGGAGGTCGGGCTGCACCGCAAGTTCAGCACTGCCGCGCGCTCCGACCACGACGTGCGGGCACGTGCGCTGCCCGTACCGGGCGGCGAACTCGACCGGTTGCTGGACGAGGCAGCACCCGGGTCGCGCGACCGGATCACGGCGTCGGTCGACTCGACGGCCAAGACCGGCACCTCGCTGAGCGCGCGCAATCTGGTGGACGGGAACCTGTCCACCGCGTGGATCGCGGGCGACAAGCCGACCATCCGGCTCAAGTGGCCCGAGAAGCGGGAGATCGGCGAGATCGTCCTCGCCCCGGCAGGCGGTATCTCCACGGCGGCCGAGGAGGTGCGGATCAGCTCGCCGGACGGCGCGACGACAGCCGAGGTCGACAAGAACGGCCAGGCGCGCTTCGAACCGATCGAGACGGACCGAATGACGCTGACGGTCACCAGAACCAAGCCGCTGACCGTCCACAACCCCGTTGCCGACCGGAAGCTCCAGCTGCCCGTCGGGCTCAACGAGGTCTATCTGCCGGCACTGGACGACTTCCGGGTACCCGCCCCCGACGCCGACCAGAAGTTCGAGCTGCCCTGCGGCAAGGGCCCGGCGCTCGCCGTCGACGGCACGCTGCACACGACCAAGGCGTCCGGGAAGGTCCGCGATCTGACCGAGCGGCGCCCCATCGACGTGGAACTGTGCGCGGGCGAGGCCAAGGACGGCAGCCTGGAGCTGGACGCCGGGGCCCACACCGTGGAAGCCGGTGACACCGGACCGCTGGCGATCACCGATGTCACCCTGGGCAGCGGCGACCAGGGCGCCGCCCCGAAGGCCGCAGCAGACGGCCCGGCTGCCGACGACGCCCGGCAGTCCGACGCCGCGCAGTCCGCCGACTCCGGTGACCGCGAGAGCGTCGCCCGCGACTGGGCGGGCGACGAGCGCACCGTCGAGGTGGGAGACGGTCCCGCCGCCTACCTCCAGACGCACGAGAACGCCAACGACGGCTGGAAGGCCACCCTCAACGGCAAGGAGCTGCGTCCGCTGCGGCTCGACGGCTGGCAGCAGGGCTTCCTCGTCCCGGCGGGCGAGACGGGCACGGTCAAGCTGGAGTACGAACCCGCCACCTGGTACACGGCCGGGCTCGTCGGGGGCGGACTGGGCATCGCCGCCCTGCTGTGCCTGGCCTTCATCGGTGCGCGGCGCGGTACGCCGCTGGGAGCCGGGGACGACCGTGATCCGGTGCCCGCGCCCGGCTGGGTCCTCGGCGCCGCGGCGCTCACCCTGGTGGTCGCGCTGGTCGCGGGTCCGTACGCACTGGTCGTGCCCGCGCTGGCGGTGGCCGCCCGGCTGCGGCCCGGCGTACTGGCGCCGGTGGCGCTGGTGGCCATGGCGGGTGCCGGGGTGGTCGCGGCTCTGGGGGCCGGGTCGACGCTCGCGGACGGTCGGGGCGCCTTCGGGCACACGGCACAGGCGCTCGCCCTGCTGGCGCTGGCCGCCGCGGTGGTGACGCTGCCCGCACGGCACGAGTCCGCCCACGCCCACGCCCACGCCGGCGAGCCGGGGCCGTGGGGGCCCGAGCCGGGGCCGCCAACCGCGTCCGCGCCACCTGTGCCGCCCCACCCGCAGCAGCCCCGGCAGCCGCAGGAGCAGCAGCACTCGGTGTACGGCTCGGAGGCCGCGACGGCACAGCTGCCGCCGGTGCCGCCCGCCCCGTACGGCGGCCACTCACCGACCCTCCCGGACACCCCCGCCGCAGGCGGGGCCGGATCGCCCGGCGGAGCTGCGCCCGGCGATCCGGGCCAGGAGCCGCACACACGGCCTGCCCACAGCCCGCCCGACGACCAGCGGCACGACCCGCACCAGGGCCAACGGCCCAACCCGCACGAGGGGGAGGAACCCGCCCCATGACACCACCCCACAAGGGCGCGAGCACCACACCCGCACCGGACAGCCCGCTCGGAGCGGACGGTTCGCACGGCGCCGGGGCGCACGGTCCGCACGGCGCCGGAGCGGCCCCGGCGGACGGCGCTGCCGAGGAGGGCGGCGGTGCCGTGTCCCGGGCGCGGCGTGCGGCCGGGAGCAGCGACACGAGGGACGCCGACGGGATGTCCGAGTCCGCTGTCGTCTCGGGTGGGGCCGCGCAGCAGGCCGGCCCCACCCCGGTGGCGCCCGGCGGCCCCGCCGGGGAGCGCCGCATCCCCTTCCCCACCGTCGACGAGATCACCCGGCACTGTCTGGACGACGACGAGCCGGAGACGGTGCATGTGGAGATCCATCTGCCCGCGCTGCCCGACCCGAAGCGGTTGCGGGCCGCGTTCGCCGAGGCGATGCGGCGGCATCCGCGCATCCTGCTGCGGCAGGCGCCCACCCGCTGGTGGCGTCCCCGCTACGAATGGGTGCTGACCGACGGGCCGGACCGGGACCCGGTCTCCTTCCCGGGCGGCACCCTGGAGGAGGCACGGCGGCGGGCCCTGGCCCGGTGCCCGTCCTTGGACGCCTCGCCCCCGTTCCGCGCCGAGGTGATCGAGCACGGGGGCGAGGGCGGCTGCGTGCTGCTGGTGACGATCAACCACACGGCGCTCGACGGTCCGGCGTGCCTGCGGGTCGTCGCCAGCGCGGCCGAGTTGTACGGCGGGGCCGACAACTCACCCGCGCCACCGCCCGTCCGGCCCCCCGGCGAACCGCGCGGCACACAGCCGGAGTCGGCGCCGGGCTCGCGCCCCTGGACGCGCCCGGCCCGCGTCGCGGCGGACACCTGCCACCCGGGAGCGCCCGGGAACGGCATGCTGATCGCCGAGCTGCCGGTACCTGACCGTCCGCCCCGCGCTGCGGACGAGCCGGCCGCCTACACCGTCAACGACCAGCTGCTGGTGGCGACCTGGCTGATGGTGGCCCGCTGGAACGGCGCGCACGAGGAGCCCGTACGGCCGGTGCGGATCACCATGCCGGTCGACGACCGGCCCCGCACCGCGGACATGCCCATCGGGAACGGCACCCGGCTGGTGGAGGTCACCTTCGGAGCGCAGGAGCGCGAGATGCACCGGGCTCTGACGGCTCCGGGCGCACCCGACCGGGAGGCGATCGGGCGACTGCTGCGAACGACCGCCGCACGCACCCGCGCCCTCAAGTCCGTCGACCGTCCGCAACTCGGCTTCAGCGGCGATCTGCTGACCACTCCGCTGCTGCCCGTGGGGTTGCGCGCGGCCGGTATCCGCACGCTGCGCAGGGCGGCGGGCCCTTGGGCGTCCACCACCCTGCTGTCCAACATCGGCCGTGTCCCCTACCCGCTGGACTTCGGCGACGCGGGGCGCGCCCGGGCCGTCTGGTTCTCGGCGCCCGCCAAAGTGCCGCGCGGCCTGTCGGTGACGACCGTGTCGACCGGCGGGCGGCTCCAGTTGGCGCTCCGCTGGTCGCACGCCCGGCTGGACGACAGCGCGGGCGAACGGCTGGGGGCGCTCTTCGCCGAGTCGCTGGCCGCCACCTCGTACACCCCGGCGGAGTCGGACGAGGGGCACTCGTGAGCGGCGGCACAGCGCACGCCCAGGACGGTGCCGCGGGCCCGGAGCCGGGAACGGGAGCGGCGGAGCCGACCAGCAGCCTCCAGCAGCTCTACGAGGATCCCGCGACACCGGTCGCCTCCGGGCCCGACCGTGCGCGCCGCCAGGCGGCGATACTGGCGCGCGCCCTGGGCCCCACCCCGTCCACCGTGCTGGACATCGGCTGCGGCGACGGCAGTGCGGCGGCCACCGCCGCACAAGCACTGCCCAGGCACCGCCTGGTGGGCGTCGACTGGTCGCAGGACGCGCTGCGCCGCGCCTCGGCGCGGTTGACGGCCGTACGGGGCGAACTGTCCGCACCCGGACTGCCGTTCGCCACCGGGTCGGCCGACGCGGTGCTCTTCTCGGAGGTGATCGAGCACCTGGTCGATCCGGACGCCGCGCTGGACGAACTGCACCGGGTGCTGCGTCCGGGCGGGCATCTGCTGCTGTCCACTCCGAACCTGGCGGCCTGGTACAACCGTGCGCTGCTGCTGATGGGCACCCAGCCCGTCTTCTCCGAGGTGTCGCTGCGCGGCATCCACGGGCGTCCGGGCTCGCAGGTAGTGGGCCATCTGCGGCTGTTCACGGCGCGTGCACTGCGCTCGATGCTGCCCGCGGCCGGTTTCCGCGTCGTACGGATCACCGGGGCGCCCTACCACGACGTGCCCCGACCGCTGCGTCCGCTGGACCGTGCCGCCTGTCACGTGCCGTCCCTCGCCTCCATCCTGCTGGTGCACGCGCGCGCGGTCCCGCGGCGCGACGGGGCACCGCGCCGTGAGCCGCCCGGGGAGGAGGGCAGCTGATGCTCTGGGGCGTCGCGGCGGCGCTGGTGGCCAACCTGCTGTTCAGTGCGGGCTTCGTCATCGAGAAGCGGGCGCTGTCCGCGCTGCCGCCGCTCTCCGCCGGGCACCCCGCCCGCCTTGTGCTGCATCTGTTGCGCAGTCCGCTGTGGATGGCGGGTGCCGCCTCGCTGCTGCTGGGTTTCGCCGCGCAGCTCGCCGTCTACCGCACGCTGCCCCTGGTCGCCGCGCAGGGGCTGTTCGTCACCGGGTTGGTGATGCTTCTGCTGCTGTCGACGCTCTTCCTGGGCGAACGCTCCAGCGGACGCGAGCGGCAGGGGATGGTGGCCATCCTGGCGGCACTGCTGATGATCGTCTTCTCGCTGCACGACAGTTCCGAGACGATCAGCAAACTGGCGCCCGTCCCCGTACTGCTCGTCATCTGCCTGCCGTCCCTGGCGCTGGGCCTGGTGCTCTTCCTGTCGGCCGAACGGCGCTCCAGGCGGCGGCACCGGCTGCCGACCGCAGGGGTGCCCTACGGAGTGGCGGTGGGCTTCCTGTACGGAGTCAGCTCGCTGGCCATCAAGGGCGTCGCCGGGCTGCTCGATCCGGGCGACCCGGGCGGTACCGCCCTGGCCCTGCTCGCCTCCCCGTACCCGTACCTCCTGCTGTTCACCGGCTCGACGGGGCTGGTGCTGTCGCAGACGGCGCTGCAGCGGTGCCGCGCCTCACTGGTGGTACCGGTCTGCACGACGGTGAACTTCCTGTTCGCGACGGTCAGCGGCACCATCGCCTTCGCCGAGCCGCTGCCCGACGAGCCGCTGCGGCTCGCCCTGCGGCTGGGCGGCGCGGCACTCGCCGTCTGTGTGCTCGTCGCGCTGCCCCGCCACGATCCCGACGCCGCACCGCCGCACCCGGACACCGCCCGCGAACCGGACCCGGAAGCGGCCCCCGGGCCGGGTACCGCACCGGAATCCCCGCCCAAGGCCCTTCCACCCGCCGGGCGCCCGCTGTCGGCGACGCTGCCGCCCGCGCGCCCCGAAGACGCACCCGAAAGGCAGTGACCATGTCCCAGTTCTCCGCGGAGGACCCTCTCCTGAAGATCCTCGCCTGTCCGTTGGACAAGGGCCCGCTCACCCTGCTCCAGCCCGAGGAAGCGCTGTACAACCCGCGCCTGCGCCGCCGCTACCCCATCGTGGACGGGATTCCGCAGCTGCTCCCTTCCTCGGGCGAACAGGTCGGTGACGAGGAGCACCAGCGGCTGCTGAAACGCCTCTCCGAACCGGAGGCCCCCTCCTGATGACCCTCGCCTCCCGGATCGGACCGCATCTGCCCGCGCGGCTGCTGACGGCCGCCTGCGACCTCCTGTACCCGCGCTTCGAGCCGGAGCTGGGGCGGCTGGCCGACTTCTGCCCGTACGGCGGCACAGCGGTCGACGTCGGCGGCTGGTACGGGCCGTGGACCCGCCGGCTGGCACGCCGCGCCGACCGTGTGGTCACCTTGGAGCCCGTCCCCCATCTGGCACTCCGCCTGCGTGCTGCGGCCCCGCCGCACACGGAGGTCCTGCAGGCGGCGGCCAGCGACCACTCGGGGACGGCGACGCTGTGGCTGCCGCCCGACGGGCGCGGCGACCGCGGCGTCTCCTCACTGGTGCGGCGCGAGGTGCACCAGGCGACGCTCGATGTGCCCTGTCTGCCGCTGGACGAACTGGGCCTGACCGACGTCACCCTGCTCAAGATCGATGTGGACGGCAGCGAGCTCGCCGTGCTGCACGGCGCCGAGGCCACCGTCACACGTGAGCGGCCCGCCCTCTTCATCGAGCTGGAGCTGCGCATCCAGCCGCTCGCACCGGTGCTCTCCCTGCTCTCCTCACTCGGCTACGCCGGCTGGGTGCTGCCCGCGCGCAGCTGGGTGCCGCTGGCCGACTTCGATCTGGCGGCACACCAGCGGCGCACCGCGCACGTCGCGGAGCACGGACTGCTGCGCCGTTCGCTGGCACCGCACCGGCGGTATGTGAACTCGGTGCTCTTCCTCCCGGCCGGCCGCAGACCGGGCCGGTGGGACGGGGCGGGCGCGGGCTGACCTTGCCGACGCCGGCTGACCGGCTCCGGTTCCGGTTGGCCTCCGGCTCCGGCTGACCGCCCGGCTCCGGCTCCGGTCGACCGCGCAACGTCCATCAGCGGGCCGTCTGCGTCCGTCAGCGTCCGTTCAGGCGGTTTTGCGGGGCCGGGCGGACTTCTTCGCGGCCGTCTTCTTCGCGGCCGTCTTCGCTGTCGTCTCCTGGGCGGACGCCTTCTTGGCGGCGGACTTCTTCGAGGCGGCCGCCTTGGAGCCCGTCTTCTTGACAGCCGTCTTCCCGGTGGACTTCTCGGCGGACTTCGAACCCGTCCTGGCGGCTGTCCGCTTGGAGGCGGACGCCGTCTTCCTGGCCGCCGCCTTCTTGGCGGGCCGTTGTGCCGCGTCCGTCCGGCGGTTCGACAGCTCGTGGACGGTCGCCTCGCCCTCCTGGCGCCCGCTCCTGGCCTCCTGGACGCTGCGCTCCAGTACGGACATCAGATCGACCAGCTTGCCGCCGCCCTCCTCGGTCCTGCGGCGCAGCTCCTCGGGCGGCGGCTCGACGCCCTCCGCCTTGGCCCGCACGAGCTCTTCGAGCGCCTCCCGGTACTCGTCGCGCAGCTCGCTCCAGTCCAGCTCGCCGAGCGTCTCCATCAGGGTGTCCGCCAGATCGAGCTCGGCGTCCCGCACCGCGACGTCCCCCTCGGGCGCGACCCCGCTGACCGAGCGGATCTCATCGGGCCACAGCATGGTGTGCAGCGCCAGCGCGTCCTCGTACACGCGCAGCATCCCCAGGCTCTCCCGGGCCCGCAGAGCCAGCTTGGCCACCGCGACCTTGCCGGATCTTCGCAGCGCCTCGCGCAGCAGCACATACGGTTTGTCGGCGCGTTTGCCGTCGGCGGCCAGGTAGTAGGAGCGGTCGAGCTGGAAGGGGTCGATCTCCTCGGCGGGTACGAAGCCGAGGATCTCCACGGTCTTGGCGGTGGGGAGGGGGAGGGCTGCCATGTCGTCGTCGGTCAGCAGCACGGTGCGGCCCTCTTCGGTCTCGAAGCCACGGCCGATCTCCTCGCGCGGCACCTCCTCCTCGTCCAACTCGCACACCTTGCGGTAGCGGATTCGGCCCCCGTCGGCCGTGTGCACCTGGTGGAAGGAGACGCTGTGGTTCTCGGTGGCGGCCACCACCTTGATCGGGATCGAGACCAGCCCGAAGGAAATGGTCCCTTTCCAGATTGAACGCATACTTTGTCCCTTCTATGGGACTCTCAGGGTATGCCGCACACGGAGATCGGGGGCCACCGTCTGGCCCTCAGCAACCTCGACAAGGTGCTCTATCCGGCGACGGGTTTCACCAAGGGCGAGGCGATCCACTACTACGCCTCGATCGCCGATGTCCTCCTGCCCCACCTCGACGGACGCCCCCTCTCCTTCCTGCGCTTCCCGGACGGCGTGGAGGGCGAGAAGTTCTTCACCAAGCACGTTCCGCCCGGCACCCCCAGCTGGGTGACGACGCGCAAGATCTCCGTGGTCAGCAAGACCCCGCTGAACCAGGTTCTGATCCAGGACGAGGCGACGCTGGTGTGGGCCGCGAATCTGGCGGCGCTGGAGCTGCACACCCCGCAGTGGCAGTCGGACCACCAGGCGAAGGCGGACCGCCTGGTCTTCGACCTCGACCCGGGCGAGGGCGCCGACATCCTGGACTGCCGCCGGATCGCCGACTGGCTGCGCGAGCGTGCGGACGCCGACGGCATCATCCTGCTGCCGAAGACCTCCGGTTCCAAGGGCCTGCACCTGATCGCGCCGATCGAGCGCACACCCTCCGACCAGGTCTCGGCGTACGCCAAGAAGCTCGCGCAGGAGGCCGAGGCGGATCTGCCCGAGCACGCGGTCAGCAAGATGGCCAAGAACCTGCGCCCGGGGAAGGTCTTCGTCGACTGGTCGCAGAACAACCAGGCCAAGACCACGGCAGCCCCCTACACGCTGCGTGCCAAGGACCGCCCCACCGTCTCCACCCCGCTGACCTGGGACGAGCTGGCCGCCGCCCGGAAGGTGAAGGACCTGGTCTTCCTCAGCTCGGATCTGCCGCAGCGGATCGAGGAGCGCGGCGACCTGCTGGCACCGCTGCTGAAGAAGGGCAGCGGGCGGAAGAGCGGCCAGGGCCGCATCCCCGGCTAGGGCGGGCGGACCCGGACCGCCGGGGCCGGCATCCGGTCAGCGACCGCTACCCCCGGATGCGGCCCCGGCCCGGATGCCGGCCCCGGTTCCTGCCGGGGTGCTCAGTGCGGCGCCTCTGCGCCCCAGTCGCTGCCCGCGCGGGCGCGGTAGTCACGGGCCGTACGGAAGCGGTCGCCCACCGAGGAGGGGAGCCGGCCCTGGACGGCGTCGGCCGCCTTGCTCGCCGCCTGCCGTCCGCTGAGCGCCGCGGCCTCCCCCGCGTTGCGTACCGCCGGGTTCTCGGCGATCCTGCGCACGCCCTTGATGATCTGCTCGTAGCGCTCGCGTCCCGCGCGGGCGCCGAGTACGTAGCCGACGGCCAGTCCGGACACGAATGTGAGCCGGTAGCGCATAGCTTGCCCCTTCTCTCGGCTGGTGGTCCTGCTGCCGGTGCCCCGGCGGCGAACGCCGTCGGGGTGCCTTGAGGGGGTACCGCGTACGGGCGGCGGCAATACCGATTTCGGAGCACCCCCTGGCATGCGCTAATGTATTCATCGCCGCAAGGGAGCGCCCCGGGGTTCCGGAGCGCGACCGACGAGACGGTCCCGTGTAGCTCAATCGGCAGAGCAGCCGGCTGTTAACCGGCAGGTTACTGGTTCGAGTCCAGTCGCGGGAGCAGTAGCGGAGAGGGCCCCTTCTTGGGGCCCTTTTTCCGTGCCTGTCACTCGTCCGGGGTCTCAGCCGGGCGTTCTTCCGTGATCTGTACGGAAGTTGGCCCCGAGCGGGAACCGATCACCCTTGGTTCGTGGTCCTCACCTGCGTAGATCTCCCCCGGCGCGGGCGGCAGATCCTATGAACGGTTATGCTGCGGCAGACGGCGCGCACAGATGTGCGCGGTGCGCCGTTACGGGGCGGTAGCTCAGCCGGTTAGAGCAGCGGACTCATAATCCGTCGGCCGTGGGTTCGAGTCCCACCCGCCCCACCTCAGCACAACCCAGCAGAAACGTTCCACGCTGGACCTACGGCGGGGCGCTCCGGACAACCGGGCGCCCCGTCCGGCGTATCGGCGGCGCCCCGGGCGGCCGATACGCCCGATCCCGGACCCCCCACCTCTCGCCCGTTCGGGCGCGCCCCGCCCGCGCGGGCCCCGGTACCCGCCGCGGGCGCCGCGCGAGCCACCCGGAACGGCGCCGACGCGGGGCCGCGCGCCCTCCCCGAAGATCCCCACCGGACCGCTCGTACGACCCGCGCACCCCGAGGCGTCAACATTGGTTGACAGAATCACCTTGTCATCCTAAGTTGACACCATGGCAGGAACGGAACCGGAGGAAACCGGTGAAGCGGTGCACACCGCCCAGGCTGCCCTGCATGGCGATCCGGCGGTCGGGCTGCGGGCGGTCGCCGCGCTGCGGCGGCTCGCGGAGGGCCTGGAAGCGCTGCAGGTCGAGCGCGCACGCAGCCAGGGGTGGTCGTGGGACGAGATCGGCGCGGCCCTCGGGGTCAGCAGGCAGGCCGTTCACAAGAAGCACATGAAGCGGACGGGGAGGTAGAGCCGATGTTCGAACGGTTCAGCAGGGAAGCGCGGGACGTGGTGGTCCGCGCGCAGGACGAGGCCAACAAGCTGGGGCACGATTGGATCGGCACCGAGCATCTGCTGCTCGCGGCGCTGCACCACCCCGAGCAGCCCGGCGCGGCGACGCTCGCCCGGCTCGGCGTCACCCCGGCCTCGTGCCGGGCGGCGGTCGCGGGCGTGCTGCCGGGAGCCGGGGAAGGTCTCGGCCCCCAGGACGCGGAGGCGCTGCGGGCGTTCGGGATCGACCTGGAGGAGGTGCGCAGGCGCGCGGACGAGTCCTTCGGCGAAGGGGCGCTGGACGCGGCGCCGGGCTCCGGCCGTACGAAGCGGGGACGCGGCAGGGCCGCCGGCCCGGTCACCCGGCACGTCCCGTTCGCCGCTCGGGCGAAGAAGGTGCTCAAACAAGCGCTGCGGGAGGCGGTGGCGCGCAAGGACCGGGGCATCGGCGTGGAACATGTGGTGCTCGGGATGCTGCGCTGCGAGGACAACATCTCCCTCGCGGTCTTCTCCCGGCTCGGCATCGAGCCGGGGGTGGTGCGCGAGCTGGTGCTCGACGATCTGCGGAGCGCGGCCTGACGGCGGCTCCCCTGCCGACCGCTTCGGGGTCCGGGACGGCCGCTCCGGTGGACCGTCGACGCGGCGGAGACAGCCGTGACGGGTGGGGCGGAAGTTGCTGATGCATCGTCAACTCAGCGCAACACGAGGGGTGGTGGCGTACAACCCCGCACGGCATCAACGTGTCGTACTGGGTATCCCACGCATCGAGCTCATGCCCGTGATGCCTCGGATATCTCACATGAGAGCGTTCATCGCCAAAGAGGGGGAAAAATCACTATGCGTTCCATCCGCTTCTCCAAGAGCACACTGGTCGCCGCGACCTCGGCACTGGTGCTGCTTCCCGCCGGCGCGGCGTACGCCGGCAGCGGCCCGGCCACTCCGCCGTCCCACTCGCAGAAGCTGGCCGGCTCCACGGCCCCCTCTCCCGAGGGGAATCCGGCGAGCAGGCTGGCGCAGGCCGCGGGCGTCTGCGACGACGCCGTGCCGATCGGTACCCGCGGGCTGATCAAGCGGGGCTCGGAGACGATTGCCTCGGTCAAGCAGTTCTACTCGAAGAAGTGCAACGAGAACTACGGCTATGTGTGGGTGTGGGAGAGCTTCCGCAAGACCGCGGCTCCCTACGACGTCACCACCGGCGTCTACAGCTACAGCGACGACTCGGTCCACGCGGCCAAGGCATGGAAGGCCACCAAGCAGCAGGAGTTCTGGACGGACGGCGCCAACACCGTCGACCACTGCACCTCCGGGGTGGGCAGCCTGCGCCCGGCGGGCTCACCGCACAGCCTCCAGGCGTACTCCGAGAAGCGCTGCTGACCACCGACGGCGGTCACCCGTTCCGGGCGCCGCCCGACACCGCGGAGCGCTGACCTCCAGCAGCGCCACCGCATCAGCCGGCGATCGGCCGCCGCATCAGCCGCGGCATCAGCCGCGGCGGGGCCGACCGCGGCGGACGGGGAGCCGCAAGACCCGGGTCCCGGCGTCACCTTCGTGGCGCCGGGGCCCTTTCCGTACGACCCGCCGTCGCGCGCGAATACCCACCCTGGGCGCCCGGGCCTTTTACTGTGAGGCCCCCCGGTCTGACCGATATGACCGGAAAATCACCTTCTTCCCCTGGAGGAGATCTATGCGCACCCTTTCTCCCGTCAAGGGCGTCCTCGTCACGGCGGCCTGCGCCATGGCGATGCTGCCCGCCGGAGCTGCCCAGGCCGGCGACGGCGCGGGCCTGCCCCCCACCTCGGCCCAGGCCGGTGAGGCGACCGCCACCACCGCCGCCCCCGAGGAGGACGCGGCGAGCCGGGACTCCCGGGCCGCCCGCATGTGCAGCGACGCGTACCAGATCGGCTCGACCGGCCACATCAAGCGCAAGGGCTACACCATCGCCTCGGTCAAGCAGTTCTACTCGCCCCGCTGCCACCGCAACTACGGCTACCTGTACGTGTGGAAGGGCTTCCGCCAGCACCACAAGAGGTACGCGACCAACGTCGGCGTCTACGACTTCCACGCCAAGAAGCTGCTCGGGCTGCGCATCTGGCGCAACACCTCGGCGGCGTCCTTCTGGTCCTACCCCACGAACACCGTGCACCACTGCACGGCCGCACGTGGTGCCGTGACGGTGCCCGGGGAGCACAAGCACTACGCCTACTCCTCGAAGCGCTGCTGACCCCTCCTCCGAGCTTTTGCGAGGACGAGCCGGACCCGGCCGTGCCGAAAGGCCACGGCCGGGTCTCGTCCGGTCGGGAACGGGGCCCCGGGCCCGGTACGGGCGGCTATGAGGCATCATTCCCGCCATGGGGATAGTCGCCGGACTGGACAGTTCAGCCGAGTACACAAGCATCGTCGTCTGCGACACCGAGACGGGGGCGGTCGTCAGGCACGGCCACGCCGAACATCCCGGTGAGCGCGACGACCCGCAGTCGTGGCTGCTCTCCCTCGGCACGGCGGCGGGCGGCGGGCAGCTCGCGGAGGTGCAGGCGATCGGCGTCTCCGCGCAGCAGCAGGGCCTCGTCGCGCTGGACGGCGCGGGCAACCCGGTCGGCCCCGCGCTGCTGGGCAACGACCAGCGGATGCAGACGGCGGCGGCCGAACTGGTGGACGCGCTCGGCGGGCGCGAGGCGTGGGCGCAGGCCGTCGGCACCGTCCCACAGGCCGGGCACCCGGTCTCCAAGCTGCGCTGGCTGGCCCGCGAGCAGCCGGAGGCGGCACGGGGAGTCACCGAGATCATGCAGCCGCACGACTGGCTGGTCTGGCAGCTGCTGGGCGGTCCGGCGCGGCGGATCACCGACCGCGGGGACGCGTCGGGCACCGGGTACTGGTCGGCGGCGACCGAGTCCTACCGCACGGACCTGGTCGAGCTGGCACTCGGCCACCAGGTGGGACTCCCGGAGGTGGTCGGTCCGGCGCAGCCCGCCGGGCACACCCCGGAAGGGCTGCTGATCTCCGCCGGTACGGGCCAGACGATGGCCGCCGCCTTCGGGCTCGGCGTCGGCCTCGGAGACGTGGTGATCTCGCTCGGCGCGACGGGTTCCGTGTGCGCCGTCCACCACGAGGCGCTCATCGACCCCACCGGCATCATCACCTCTTACGCCGACGCGACCGGACTGCATCTGCCGGTGGTACGCACCCTCAATGCGACCCGCGTGCTGCGCGGCGCCGCCGGGATGCTCGGCACCGATCTGGAGGGCCTCTCCGAACTGGCGCTGACCTCCACGCCCGGCTCCTCGGGACTGGTGCTGCTGCCGTATCTGGAGGGTGAGCAGACGCCGCAGCTCCCGCACACCGCGGGCTCGCTGCACGGGCTGCGGCGCGAGAGCATGAAGCCCGAATTCCTGGCGCGGGCCGCCGTCGAGGGGATGCTGTGCGGGCTGGCGGACGCCCTGGAGGTGCTGCGCAACCGCGGGGTGTCCGTACGGCGGGTCTTCCTGCTGGGCCAGGCGGCAGGGCTGGCCGCTGTCCGGGACGCGGCGCCCGCGCTGCTGGACGCGCAGGTCGTGGTGCCCGAGCCCGCCGACTACGCCGCGATCGGCGCTGCCCGTCAGGCGGCGTGGGCGCTGTCCGGATCCGGCTATCCGCCCCAGTGGCCCGCCGCGGCCTGCCAGGTGTTCGAGGCGGGCGACCAGCGCGCCGTCGGGCAGGCCGTGCGCCAGCAGTACGCGACCGTGCGCGAGGAGATGTATCCGGGGGCCCTGTCGCAGGCGTATCCGGGAGCCCTGCCCGCATAGCCCGAGCCGTGTGCGACGCTCCGCCCGGCGGCGCCTCCGGGGCGCGGGGCGGAGCCGTGCGCGCGCCCTCCCGCGAAGCGGGCCAGGACTCGGCCGTGGCGGCAGCGGAAACAATCAAAACCACAGGCGGGATCGAGCCGCACACTTGTACGCTCTTTCACTTCCGCCGTCGCCGTCCTCATCCCGCACCCCGCACTGATCGACCGAGGAACTCCGTGTGCTGATCCGCCTCCTACGCGCCCGGCTGCGCCAGTACCAGCGGCCGATCGCGCTGCTGGTGCTGCTGCAACTCATACAGACGAGCGCAACGCTCTATCTGCCCACCCTCAACGCCGACATCATCGACAACGGTGTCGTACTCGGCGACACGGGCTACATACTGCGCCACGGCAGCCTCATGCTGGCCGTCTCGGTGGTGCAGGTGGTGTGCAACATCGGCGCCGTCCACCTGGGTGCGCGTACCGCGGCGGCGGTCGGCCGGGACATCCGGGCGGGCGTCTTCGACCGTGTGCAGTCCTTCTCCAAGCTGCGCTGGCTGGCCCGCGAGGTCGGACAGTTCGGCGCCCCGTCCCTGATCACCCGCACCACCAACGACGTGCTGCAGGTGCAGATGGTGACGCTGATGGCCTTCACCCTCATGGTCACCGCGCCGATCATGTGCTTCGGCGGCATCTTCATGGCGCTCGGGCAGGACGTGCCGCTCTCCGCGGTGCTGCTGGGCGTGGTGCCGGTGCTCGGTGTCACCGTCGGCCTGATCGTGCGCCGGATGCGGCCGCTGTTCCGCTCCATGCAGGAGCGGCTGGACAGCGTCAACCGCATCCTGCGCGAGCAGATTACCGGGGTCCGCGTCATCCGCGCCTTCGTCAAGGACGACTACGAGCGCCGCCGCTTCCACGGGGCCAACACCGATCTGACGCAGGTGCAGCTGCGCACCGGCCAGTTGATGGCGTTGATGTTCCCCGTCGTGATGACCGTGGTGAACGTCTCCAGCGTCGTCGTGGTCTGGTTCGGGGCGCACCGCATCAGCAGTGGTGACATGGAGATCGGTGCGCTGACCGCGTTCCTCGCCTATCTGATGCAGATCGTGATGTCGGTGATGATGGCCACCTTCATGTTCATGATGGTGCCCCGCGCCGAGGTGTGCGCCGAGCGCATACAGGAGGTGCTGGCGACCGACTCCAGTGTCGTACCGCCCACGGCGCCGGTCACCACACTGCGCCGGCACGGCCATCTGGAGCTGCGCGGGGCCGGGTTCGGCTACCCGGGCGCCGAGGCGCCCGTGCTGCGCGGCATCGACCTGGTGGCGCGCCCCGGGGAGACCACCGCCGTGATCGGCTCCACGGGCAGCGGCAAGTCGACGCTGCTGGGCCTGGTGCCCCGGCTGTTCGACGCGACGGAGGGGCAGGTCCTCGTGGACGGCGAGGACGTACGCACCCTCGATCCTCAGTTGCTGGCGAGCACCGTCGGTCTCGTACCGCAGCGCCCGTACCTCTTCTCCGGGACGGTCGCCTCCAATCTGCGCTACGGCCGCCCCGACGCGAGCGACGAGGAACTGTGGCAGGCCCTGGAGGTCGCCCAGGCCAAGGCGTTCGTGGAGCAGATGGAAGGCGGCCTTCAGGCGGCCATCACCCAAGGCGGCAGCAACGTCTCCGGCGGGCAGCGGCAGCGGCTGGCCATCGCACGGGTGCTGGTGCACCGGCCGGAGATCTATCTGTTCGACGACTCCTTCTCCGCGCTGGACTACACCACCGACGCGGCGTTGCGGGCGGCACTCGCCAGACAGACGGCCAAGGCGACGGTGGTCATCGTCGCCCAGCGCGTCGCGACCATCCGGGACGCCGACCGCATCCTCGTGCTGGACGAAGGCCGCGCGGTGGGCATGGGACGGCATCACGAGCTGATGGAGAACAACGGGACCTACCGGGAGATCGTGCTCTCGCAGCTGACCGAGAGCGAGGCGGCGGGCGACGCGGGGACAACCGCCCGGTTGCAGACCACAGCGACAGCCGCACCGGCGCGTCGTGCGGGTGGAGGAGCCGACGAGAAGGGCACAGCATGAGCGGGCCGGGGGGAATGGCGGGAGGACCGCCCCGGCGGTCCATGGACTTCACCGGCTCGGGCAAGCGACTGCTGCGGCAGTTCCGGCCGGAGCGCGGCCTGCTGCTCCTGATGCTGGCCGTGCTCGTGGTCAGCGTCGGTCTGAGCGTCGTCGGCCCGAAGCTCCTCGGCCGGGCGACGGACCTGGTCTTCGCCGGTTTCATCGGTGCGAAGCTGCCCGAAGGACCCACCAGGGAACAGGCGCTGGAGAACCTGCGGCAGCGCGGGGACGACGGCGTGGCCGACATGCTCTCCGGAATGGATTTCACCCCCGGCCAGGGCATCGACTTCGGCGCTGTCGGCAGGGTGCTGCTGGTGGTGGTGGCGGTCTATGCCGCAGCCGGGCTGCTGATGCTGTGGGCCGGGCGGATCTCCACCCGCGTCATCACCCGTACCGTCTTCCGGCTGCGCGAACGGGTGCAGGAGAAGCTGGGCCGGCTGCCGCTGTCCTATCTGGACGGCCAGTCGCGCGGTGAGGTGCTCTCGCGGGTCACCAACGACATCGACAACCTCGGCCAGACGCTGCAGCAGACCATGGGCCAGTTGATCAGCTCGCTGCTGACGATAGTCGGTGTGCTGGCCGTGATGTTCTGGATCTCACCGCTGCTGGCATTGGTCGCGCTGGTGACGGTGCCGCTGTCGGCGCTGGTCGCCACACGGGTCGGCAAGCGGGCGCAGCCGCAGTTCGTCGACCAGTGGAAGTCGACCGGCGCACTGAACGCGCACATAGAGGAGATGTACACCGGGCACGCTCTGGTGAAGGTCTTCGGGCGGCAGCGGGAGTCGGCGCAGGTCTTCGCCGAGCAGAACGAGAAGCTGTACAAGGCCGGGTTCAAGGCGCAGTTCATCAGCGGGATCATGCAGCCCGCGATGATGTTCGTCGGCAACCTCAACTACGTCCTGGTGGCGGTCGTCGGCGGGCTGCGGGTGGCCTCCGGGGCGCTGTCGATCGGTGATGTGCAGGCGTTCGTGCAGTACTCGCGGCAGTTCAGCCAGCCGCTCACCCAGGTCGCCTCGATGGCCAACCTCGTACAGTCCGGCGTGGCCTCGGCCGAGCGGGTCTTCGAGATCCTGGACGCCGAGGAGCAGTCGCCCGACCCCGACGAGGCGCACGCCGAACGGCCGTCCGCGCTGCGCGGCCGGGTGGAGCTGGAGAACGTCTCCTTCCGCTACAGCGAGGACAAACCGCTGATCGAGAATCTGTCGCTGGCGGTCGAGCCCGGCCAGACGGTGGCCATCGTCGGCCCGACCGGTGCGGGCAAGACCACCCTGGTCAACCTGCTGCTGCGGTTCTACGAGGTACGGGACGGCCGCATCCTGCTGGACGGCACGGACATCGCCGCCATGTCACGGGAGGAGCTGCGCGCGGGCATCGGCATGGTGCTCCAGGACACCTGGCTGTTCGGCGGCACCATCGCCGAGAACATCGCCTACGGGGCGGAGGCAGGGGCGGAAGCCGGGGGAGACGGCGCGGGGAGTGCGGGCGCGACCCGCGAACAGGTCGAGGAGGCGGCGCGGGCCGCCCACGCCGACCGGTTCATCCGCACCCTGCCGGACGGCTACGACACGGTGCTGGACGCCGAGGGCGACAGCGTCAGCGCGGGTGAGAAGCAGCTCATCACCATTGCCCGCGCCTTTCTCTCGAACCCGGTGATCCTGGTCCTGGACGAGGCCACCAGTTCCGTCGACACCCGCACGGAGGTGCTGATCCAGCGGGCGATGGAGCGGCTGGCCTCGGAGCGCACCAGCTTTGTGATCGCTCACCGTCTCTCCACCATCCGGGGCGCGGACGTCATCCTGGTGATGGAGAACGGCTCCATCGTCGAACAGGGCACCCACGAGAGCCTGCTGGCGAGGGAGGGTGCCTACGCGCGCCTGTACCGGTCCCAGTTCGCCGGAGCGGTGGCGGAGGTGGACTGAGAGACGCCCGCTGTCCGGCCGCAACGGGCCGGCACCGAGAACACGCGATCGGCGGCGCAGGACCGGCCGTGACCGGGGCAGCGTCACCCGCGGGCCACGGCCGGAACAAATGCGGCAGGTCAGCCACCGAGCTTGCCGGCCGCTGCCCGAATGTCCGAGGCGAAGGTGCTGACCTCGGTGTACACGCCGGGCTTGCCCGGCCTGGCGCAGCCGTCGCCCCAGCTCACGATGCCGACCTGGACCCACTTGTCGGCGTCGTCCTTGCGGAACATCGGGCCGCCCGAGTCACCCTGGCAGGTGTCGACACCACCGGTGTCCATCTTGCCCGCGCACAGTTCCTCGTCCTCGACGAGGTTGGAGTAGGCGGTCTTGCAGGTGGCGTCGTCCACGAAGGGCACCTGCGCCTTGAGCAGATACCGCTGCTGCCGGCCGCCCTCCCGGTCGGCGCCCCATCCGGCGATGGTGAAGTCGCCCTTGTTGTAGGAGGCGTCCTCGGCCAGGGCCAGGGTGGGCTGGTCGATGGGCTCGGCCAGCTTGACGAGGGCCCAGTCCTTGCCGTTGCCGTCGTAGCCGGGTGCCTGGACGACCTCGGTGGACCTGGCCGTCTTGGCGGCCGGGTCCTCCAGGTCCACGACGCCGCCGGTGGCGGTGATGCTGGTGTCGGGGCCGCTGCCGTCCACGCAGTGGGCGGCGGTGAGCACGATGTCCTTGGTGAGCAGCGAGCCGCCGCAGCCCATGGACAGTCGCACCATGAACGGGAATTCGCCCTGCTGGGCCTTGGTGCCGCCGACGACGGTCGCGCCCGGCTCGTCCTGGCCGCCGGGGCCGTCGGTCGGCATCGCGGAGGCGACCGACGGGCCGAGGCTGAAGGCGGCGAGTGCGACTGCGCCGATGGCGGTGATTCTCTTGAGGCGCTTGCTGGTGTCCTTCGCGGTGGTCATCCCGGAGTGCTTCAACGGGCGTCCTCTCGTGGGGGGTTGCTCGCGCACCCGCACCCGCCCGGTTCAGCACGACTACAGCGCTCACGTCATGCCCATGCCAAGTGCTGCCGACAGCAGTGGGCAGGGCAGCACGCACCGCCAGACGTCCTGTCGCAGGAGGCCGGTCCGCGAGATACTGCCGCGATTATGGAGAGGCCTCGAACAAACTGACAAGGGCGCGTCGAACGAGTGATCAGTCCAGATAGCCGCGCAGTTGGTCGGCGAAGGCGTGGTCCCGCAGCTTGGTGAGGGTCTTGGACTCGATCTGCCGGATGCGCTCCCGTGTGACGCCGAAGAGCCGGCCGATCTCCTCCAGCGTGCGCGGCCTGCCGTCGATCAGTCCGTACCGCAGCTGCACCACCTTGCGTTCACGCTCGCCGAGCGTGGAGAGCACCGCCTCCAGATGCTCGCGCAGCAGCAGAAAGGCCGCCGACTCCACAGGAGAGGGCGCGTCGCCGTCCTCGATGAGGTCGCCGAGGTTGACGTCGTCCTCCTCACCGACCGGCGCGTGCAGCGACACCGGCTCCTGGGCGAGCCGCAGCACCTCGGTCACCCGCTCCTCGGTCAGGTCGAGTTGGGCGGCCACCTCCTCGGCCGTGGGTTCGTAGCCGCGCTCCTGGAGCATGCGGCGCTGCACCCGCACCACCCGGTTGATCAGTTCCACGACATGCACCGGCACCCGGATCGTGCGCGCCTGGTCGGCCAGCGCCCGGGACATCGCCTGGCGGATCCACCAGGTCGCATACGTCGAGAACTTGTAGCCGCGCGCGTAGTCGAACTTCTCCACCGCGCGGATCAGCCCGAGGTTGCCCTCCTGGACGAGGTCGAGCATGGTCAGACCACGGCCCACATAGCGCTTGGCCACGGAGACCACCAGCCGCAGGTTCGCTTCTATGAGCCTGCGCTTGGCGAGCCTGCCGCGCACCACCAGCCGGTCGAGGTCGAGCGCGAGCTGCCCGTCCAGACTGGGCGAGCCCGCCAGCTTCTCCTCGGCGAACAGCCCCGCCTCCACACTGCGGGCCAGCTCCACCTCTTCGGCGGCGGTCAGCAGCGGGATACGGCCGATCTCGCGCAGATACTGGCGGAAAAGGTCCGCCGAAGGGCCGGTGGCGGGCGCCTCCCGCTGCGGTACCGCCGGCTCGGCCTCCACCTCCACCTCCGCCTCGGGCACCCCGCCCTGCTCCGGCACGGTCTCGGCCGGTGCGGTGTCGGCCGGTGCGGTGTCGGAAGGCGCGCTGTCGGAAGGCGCGCTGTCGGCCGGTGCGGTCCGGCCGGTCGCCGCGTCGGCGGGGTCGGCGGGGGCCGGTACGGGCGCGGGCGGCTCGAAGGCGGGCGGCTCCGGCGCAAGGGGTTGTCCCGTACGTGCGGGGGGCGGCGACGGCGCGGGGCGCGTGGCCACAGGAGCGGTCGGGGCGGCGAGAAGCGCCGCTTTCAGGGTCCGGGTCTGCACGGGGGCGACCTCCAGTGTGATCGCTGCCGGTTCGGGGGCGGCGTGCGAGACGGGGACGGCTGCGGCCGGGCCGCGCTCCATCCCGTACGAAACGTGCGGATCCGCGGGGGAGTTCGGCCCGTCCTGGCCAGCACCGCCCCGCTCCGAGGACTCAGGCACCGCCCACCAGTGTGGGGTACGACACACGCCCGCCACGAGAGGCGTGCGGGCAGTTTTTCCGCCAAAACGTAACCCTCAGCGCACGATCCACTACGCATGACAGAGGCTGCAGGGACCGCTGTTGAGGCTGTTCGAGGAGTGACGGCGCATCGCGCCCCTCCCCGCGAGGGAGCGCACCGGGCCCCACCTGGGAGTGCACCGGGAAGCGGACGGCCCCCGCGTACTGCCGGGCGAGTGCGCCCGGCGCACCGTCACAGCGCCGCCGCGCCCCGCTCGCGCAGCGCGATGCCGTACTGCTGGAGCGTCCAGATCTGCTGGCGCACGCCCGCCGACTGCTCGTACTCCTGTCGGGCCTCCAGCCGCCGGGCCGTGCCCTCCAGCTCACCGATACGGGCGTTGACGGCGGCCCGGCGCACGGCCACCAACTGCTCGCCCGCATACGCCTCGTCGACCTCGCGGTTGCGGGCGCTGCGCAGCGGCTCCACGGCCAGCTCGGTGATCAGCGAGCGCACCGTGTCGTCCGGCGCCGCGTCCCGGACCCGGCCCAGATAGCCGCTGTCCCCGATCCCGGCCTCGGCACCGCCCGCCGCCTCCAGCGCCATCCTGACCACCGCGTACGGCGGCCCGGTGAACTCGTCGGCACCATAGGCGTCGAAGGCGGGCGAGACCAGCTCCGGGCGCTGGAGCGCAAGCTTGAGCAGTTCCCGCTCGACGCGGTGCGCGGGGCTGCGCAGATTCAGATCGGGGCCGCGGGGCACGAACGGTGCCTGCACGGCGGGCGACTCCGCGGCGGCACGGGAGGCGCGGGCCGCCGAACGCGGGGACGCCTGGCCGCGCTCGCGCGCCCACCGGGCGAGCTGTGCGACACGGCGGACGACGAACTCCTCGTCCACGATGCCGAGCAGCCCTGCCAGCCGTACCGCGTAGCCGCGCCGGATGGAGGGGTCCTTGATCTGGGTGATGACCGGCGCGACCTCCTCCAGCGCGGCCGAACGGCCCTCCGCCGTGTCGATGTTGTGCCGGTCGACGATCGAGCGGATGGCGAAGTCGAAGAGCGGGGTACGGCTCTCGACGACCTTGGCCACCGCCTCGTCACCCTGCGCGAGCCGCAGATCGCACGGGTCCATACCGCCCGGCGTCAGCGCGATCCAGGTGCGGGCGGCGAACTTCTGGTCGTCCTCGAAGGCACGCAGCGCCGCTTTCTGGCCCGCCGCGTCACCGTCGAAGGTGAAGACGACCTCCGACTGGGCGTTGTCCATCAGCACCCGGCGCAGGATCTTCACATGCTCCCCGCCGAAGGCGGTGCCGCAGGTGGCGATGGCCGTGGTGACGCCGGCCAGATGGCAGGCCATCACGTCCGTGTAGCCCTCCACCACGACGGCGCGGTTGGCCTTGGCGATCTCGCGCTTGGCCAGATCGATGCCGTAGAGCACCTGGGACTTGCGGTAGATGGGGGTCTCGGGGGTGTTGAGGTACTTCGGCCCCTGGTCGTCCTCGCGCAGCTTGCGCGCGCCGAAGCCGACGACATCCCCGGTGATGTCCCGGATCGGCCACATCAGCCTGCCCCGGAAGCGATCGATGGGCCGCCCGTTGCGGGCCTCCTGGGCGAGCCCGGAGAGCGTCATCTCCTTGTCGGTGAAGCCCTGCCCGCGCAGATGGCGCACCAGGTGGTCCCAGCCGGCCGGGGAGTAGCCGATGCCGAAGTGCCGGGCCGCCTCCTGGTCGAACCCGCGGTCGGCCAGGAAGCGCCGCCCGATCTCGGCCTCGGGCCCGTCGAGCTGCTCGGCGTAGAACCGCGCCGCGATCTTGTGCGCCTCCACCAGGCGGGTGCGCTCGCCCTGCTGGGAGGCGCGGCCGTAGCCGCCCTCCTCGTAGCGCAGCGTGATGCCGGCGCGGGCCGCGAGCCGCTCGACGGACTCGGAGAAGGACAGGTGGTCGACCTTCATCACGAAGTCGAGCGTGTCCCCACCCTCCTGGCAGCCGAAACAGTGGTAGAGCCCCTTGCTCGGGCTCACATGGAAGGAAGGGGACTTCTCGTCATGAAAAGGGCAGAGCCCCTTGAGGTTGCCGCCGCCCGCGTTACGGAGCTGGAGGTACTCGGACACCACGGAGTCGATCGGGACCGCGTCCCTGACCGCCTTCACGTCCTCGTCGTTGATCCTCCCAGCCACGCCACGAGTCTACGGGCCGCCGCTGACATGGTTACCCCCTCCCGGGAGGGCCCCGTTCCCGGTGCGAGGGTGCCCCTGTGTCCCGGTGAGGGGGCGCCCCGGGCGTCGGTTGCGGGCTGCGGGTGTGTTGTGGCTGTGGGGGCACCTCCCGGCCGAAGGCTGGGGGAGCGCCGTTCCCCGCGCCCCTTCGGGGCGCACCCTTCGGGGCGCGCCTGCTACGGTCGCGGGACGTTGCGGAGGTTGGAGCGAGCCATCTGCACCATCCGCCCCACTCCCCCGTCCAGCACGGTCTTGCCGGCGGAGAGAGCGAAGCCGCTCAGCTGCTCCCGGGTGATCTTCGGCGGGAGGGAGAGCGCGTGCGGGTCGGTCACGATGTCGATCAGCGCGGGCCCCGGGTGGTCCAGGACGCCGCGCAGGGCCTCGCGCAGCTGCTGGGGCTGCTCCACCCGGACGGCGTACGCGCCCGCCGCCTGGGCGAGGGCCGCGAAATCGGGGTTGCGGTTGTGCGTGCCATGCGCGGGCATGCCGTCGACCATCATCTCCAGCTCGACCATCCCGAGCGAGGAGTTGTTGAAGAGCACGACCTTGACCGGCAGGTCGTACTGGACCATCGTCAGGAACTCCCCCATCAGCATGGTGAAGCCGCCGTCCCCGGACATCGAGACGACCTGACGGTCCCGGTCCAGAAACTGGGCGCCGATGGCCTGCGGCACGGCGTTGGCCATCGAGCCGTGGCTGAACGAGCCGATCACCCGGCGCCGCCCGTTCGGGGTGATGTAGCGGGCCGCCCACACGTTGCACATGCCGGTGTCGACGGTGAAGACGGCGTCGTCGGCCGCCTCCTCGTCCAGCACGGACGCCACGTACTCGGGATGGATGGGGATGTGCTTGTCGACGTTGCGGGTGTACGCCTTGACGACGCCCTCCAGCGTGTCGGCGTGCCTTTTGAGCATCCGGTCCAGGAACCTGCGGTTCGCCCTCTCGGGCACGCGCGGGGTGAGACAGCGCAGGGTCTCGCGGACGTCGCCCCAGACCGCGAGGTCGAGGCTGGTGCGGCGGCCGAGGTGCTCGGGACGCACATCGACCTGGACGATCTTGCAGTTCTTGGGCAGGAACGCGTTGTACGGGAAATCGGTGCCCAGCAGGATCAGCAGATCGCACTCATGGGTGGCCTCGTAGGCGGCGCCGTAGCCGAGCAGCCCGCTCATGCCGACGTCATAGGGGTTGTCGTACTGGATCCATTCCTTGCCGCGCAGCGCGTGGCCCACCGGGGACTTGAGCCGCCCGGCGAACTCCATGACCTCCTCGTGCGCGCCCGCGGTGCCGGCGCCGCAGAACAGGGTGATCTTCTCCGCGTCGCCGATCATGCGCACCAGCGCGTCGATCTCCGCGTCCCCGGGGCGCACGGTGGGGCGCGAGGTGACCAGCGCGTGCTCGACGGGGCTCTCGGGGGCGGGCTCGGAGGCCAGATCGCCGGGGAGGGCGACCACGCTGACGCCCTGCTGGCCGACGGCGTGCTGGATGGCGGTCTGCAGCACCCTGGGCATCTGCTGCTCGCTGGAGATCAGCTCGCTGTAGTGGCTGCACTCGACGAAGAGCCGTTCGGGGTGCGTCTCCTGGAAGAAGCTGGTGCCGATCTCACTGCTGGGAATGTGGGAGGCCAGCGCGAGGACGGGCGCCATGGAGCGGTGCGCGTCGAAGAGCCCGTTGATCAGATGCAGGTTCCCCGGGCCGCAGGAACCCGCGCACGCGGCGAGCTTCCCGGTGAGCTGCGCCTCGGCGCCGGCCGCGAAGGCGGCGGCCTCCTCGTGGCGGACCTGGATCCACTCGATGGCCGGGGTGCGCCGGATGGCGTCGACGATCGGGTTGAGGCTGTCCCCCACCACGCCGTAGAGGCGCTCCACCCCACAGCGCACCAGGGTGTCGACGAACTGCTCGGCCACCGTCTGCTTCGCCATCGCTCACTCGTCCTTAGCTCGCCGCATGCGGGAGGGCGGCGGTACGGGGCAACGCTCCTGCGCAAGGCACTCACGCGAAGCTCTTACGCAGAGCTCTTACGGTGAACGTATTCCCCAAACGCCGCCCTGGCATCACGCGAATCTCCCGCCCCAGCGGCTACGCGGGATCGGCGGCCCCTCCGGCTGCACCCGTCGCCCCGGCCGCTCCCGCACCCCTCGGGGTGCCCAGCGACTCGAGCGGCACACCGGGGTCGGCCAGCGCGTGCGGGTCCACCCGGACGCCGGAGCGGACCAGGTCCTGGATGGGTCCGGTCACATCCCACACATTGGCGTTCAGCCCGGCCAGCACCTGGTTGTCGCGCAGCCAGAAGGCGATGAACTCGCGCTTGCCCACGTCTCCCCGGCACACCACCTGGTCGTAGGAGCCGGGCGGAGCGTAGCCGGAGTACTCCATACCCAGGTCGTACTGGTCGGAGAAGAAGTACGGCACCCGGTCGTAGGACACGTCCTTGCCCAGCATGGCGCGCGCCGCAGCCGGACCGCCGTTGAGGGCGTTGGCCCAGTGCTCCACCCGCAGTCGCTCGCCGAGCAGCGGGTGGGCCACGGCAGCAACGTCGCCGGTGGCGTAGATGTCCGGGTCGCTGGTGCGCAGCGCGGCGTCCACCGCGATGCCACCGCCCGGCCCGGCGAACAGCTCCAGTCCCGCCGCCTCTGCCAGCGCGGTGCGCGGGGCCGCGCCGATGGCGGCGAGCACGTCGTGCGCGGGGTGCTCGTCACCGTCGTCGGTGCGCACGCTGACCACCATGCCGTCGGTCCCGGTGATCTCGGTCAGCCGGGCACCGAAGTGGAAGCGGACCCCGTGCTCGCGGTGCAGGTCGGCGAAGAGCGAGCCCAGCTCGGGGCCGAGCACCGTGTGCAGCGGTGTGGGCTCCGGCTCGATGACGGTGACCTCGGCACCGTACGTCCGCGCCGCGGCGGCCACCTCCAGCCCGATCCAGCCCGCCCCGGCGATCACCAGATGGCCGTTCTCCTGGCCGAGCGCGCTCAGCACCCCGCGCAGCCGGTCGGCGTGCGCCAGTCTGCGCAGATGGTGCACGCCCGCCAGATCGGTGCCGGGGACCTCCAGGCGGCGCGGCTCGGCACCGGTGGCCAGCAGCAGCTTGTCGTAGTGGACCCGGGTGCCGTCGGGTGCTCGCCGCGCCGCCACGGGTACTTGCTGTCTCTTATACACA
>NZ_JAGPXJ010000050.1:0-54484 GCF_018070605.1 Streptomyces sp. B15 | reverse complement strand
TCCTGGAGCGGCGTGGAACGCTGGCAGCGGGCTTGGTGGGCTTCGGAGGGCTCGGTGAGCATGGAGTGTTTCCCGACGGGGCATCAGTCGCTCGGCCGTACTTCTGTGCGCCCCTGGTGATCCCGGCGCCGGGTGGGGGACGGGGCCGCGTTCACCTCCGCGCCCGTTGACCGCCGTTCCCCTTCGCGGATCGGCCTGGAATGATATGGCCGCGTGGTCGGCGTTACTGAACTGGTGTCCTGTGGGGGAGGGTTGGGGAGTGCGCCGTAGAAGAGCGTGGCTGCTGGCGATCGGTGGCGGGCTGGGAGTGCTGTCCCTGTTCGTCACGCTGCTCGTGGTGGGCACGTACGTGGCTTCCGCCAGCCTGCTGGGCGCGGGTGGTGGCGGGGCCGTCGCGCTCGCCAAGGGCGCTGTGCCGGCTGCCTACGCGAAGCTCATCCAGAAGGCCGGCAACATGTGCGAGGCGATCAACCCGGCGCTGCTGGCCGCGCAGCTCAAGCAGGAGAGCGGCTTCAACCCCAACGCGCAGAGCCCCGCCAAGGCGCAGGGCATAGCCCAGTTCATCCCCGCCACCTGGGCGACGCACGGCCTGGACGCCAACGGCGACGGCAAGAAGAACGTGCACGACCCGGAGGATGCCATTCCGTCCGCGGCGAGCTACGACTGCAAGCTGGCCGCGAACGTCAAGAACGTACCGGGCAACCTCACGGACAACATGCTCGCCGCCTACAACGCGGGTCCGTACGCGGTCATCAAGTACGGCGGCGTGCCGCCCTACAGCGAGACCAAGAACTATGTGGCGACCATCCGCAGGATGGAGCAGAGCTTCGCGGCGCCCAGCGGTCGGCTCAGCCCCACCAAGCAGGGCGCCGGCGCCATCGCCTTCGCGCAGAGCAAGCTGGGTACGCCGTATCTGTGGGGCGGTAACGGTACGCCGGAGCAGGGCGGCCGGTTCGACTGCTCGGGTCTGACGAAGGCGGCGTTCGCGAAGGTCGGTGTCACGCTGCCGCGGGTGGCCAACGACCAGTACGACACCGGGCCGCACCCCAAGCGGAGTGAACTCCTCCCCGGGGACCTGGTGTTCTTCGCCCACGATCTGACCAACTCCCGGACCATCCACCATGTGGGCATCTACGTCGGTGGTGGCAAGATGATCAACGCTCCCTACACGGGGGCGAAGATCCGCTACGACCCCATCGACACTCCCGACTACTTCGGGGCGACCCGGCCGAGCGCCAAGTGAGCGTTTGTGTGCGCAGGGTAGGGATTGCGCCAACAATCCGTGAGGCACAGGCCTTGAGCTGCGCGTATGGGTCACCCTTGGGTAACGTCCTGGTGATCGTTCGGTAAGAACGGAACGGTTCGCCTGACGCAGCGCGTTTTTCTCCACGGAATGGGACTTCCGCACCGCGACCACGGGGGGTCGTCAGCGCAGATCCAGCGATGAGCACACAGCCGAAGTGAGGGGCCGCACCGCGATGGCACTCTGGGACAACCCTGATGTCGAACTGCTCTACGAGATCAACGGGCTGGCCAAGGACGCACCCACCTGGGCCGACCGGGTCATGGAGTACATCGGGGAGTACGGCATCGCCGTGGGGCTCGTCGTACTGGCCCTGTGGGCCTGGTGGGGCGTGACGCGCAAGCGGGAGAGCCGGGACGAGGCGCTGAGCGGCTTCGCCGGACTGGTCTGGGCCCCGCTGGCCGCGGTGATCGCCATCGTCGTCAACATCCCCATCCGGGGCTTCGTGGAGCGGCCGCGGCCCTTCATGGAGCACAAGGGCGTGGAGGTTCTGGTCGAGGGCAAGACGGACTTCTCGTTCGTCAGCGACCACGCCACCCTCACCATGGCCATCGCCGTGGGCATCTTCATGGTCCAGCGCAAGCCCGGTCTCGTCGCCATCGGACTGGCGCTGCTGGAGGCCTTCTGCCGCGTCTACATGGGCGTGCACTACCCCACGGACGTCATCGGTGGACTCGCGCTGGGCACCGCTGTGGCGCTGCTGCTGGCTCCGGTCGCCATGTGGGCACTGACGCCGCTGGTGCGGGTGGTGGCCGGAAACGCACGGCTGGAGGTGCTGCTGTGGGCGGGTGCCGCTGCTGCCGCCGTCGCGGCGGGCGGCCGGGCCGCGGGGCGGCGCGGCGCGGGGGAGCCCCGCCGCACCAGGGACCGCGACCTGGCAGCGTGATCTGAGACCGAACCGGTGGCCCGGCTGAGCCGGTAGGCCCGTCCCGGCCCCGCACCCGGGCCCCGCTCCGGTCCATGTATCGGCCTTCGAGCAGTACGCCGCGAGTTACAGCGCCCCCGCCGCATCGCCAGGCGGGGGCGTCGGCGTGTGGTCGCCGTGCTCCCGCTGGTGTGCGTGGCAGTCCGCACGGGCGCGGTCGCGGGCGCGGCGTGCCGGGCCGCGCCAGCCGCAGGTGCACGATGCGGAGCAGAAGGAGCCCCGCTCGTTCAGCGACGTCCCGTGCGGGACGGTGTGGGCCGCAGGGCGTACCGGGTCCGGCTGGTGTTCGGGAGCTCGCTCTCGCACATGACCACCGTACTCGGGCCGTGACGGCGTTCCCAGGGCCCTCGTTGAACCGTCGAATCCGGACCGGCCCCGCGAGACCGGGGCACCTGCCGGCCGAGGGCCGGGGGAGGCGGCGACCGGCAGCGAGGGGTCGGCTAGAGATGGCAGTGCGACGGCAGTCCCGAGGCGGCGCGGTGTTCTTCCCGCTCGGGATGGTGGCGCTCGGTGCCGTGCTGCTGTCGGTCGCCGGATGCTCGGGGGACGGCGCTGTGGCGACTGCCGGGCCGTCAGCGGTCGGGACCGCCCGGCCCGGACCGGCTGCCGTGGCGGCGGCGGCCGACGAGCTGGCCCGGGCCGGGACGGCACGGGTGCGTACGGCGATGGAGATGGTCAGCGGCCATACGCGCGTCACCATCGAGGGGCGGGGCGCCTTCGACCTGGCCGCCCGCACCGGCAGGCTGCGGGTCACGCTGCCGCCCGGCGTCGACGGGGCGCGGCCGGGGGAGCGCAGGCTGGTGCGCGAGCTGGTCACGCCGGGCGCGCTCTATATGCGCCACCGCGCGGGGGTGCCGGCCGACAAGTGGGTGCGGGTGGACACCACGGGGTTGCCGGACGGCAACCTGGTGACGGGTGGCGCGACCGACCCGGTCACCGCCGCCCAACTGTTGCGCGGCGCACGTCGAGTGGTACACGAGGGCGTCACCGAGCTGGACGGCAGCCGCGTGTGGCACTACAGCGGCGTGGTCGACATCGAGCGGGCGGCGGAGGGGGCGCCACCGCTGGCGCGCCGGCAGCTGAAGGCCGCGGAGAAAGGGTTCTCCGGCCGTATGGTGCCGTTCGACGCCTATCTGGACGCGCAGGGACGGCTGCGGAAGGTCCAGCACCGTTTCACTTTCGCCGCAGACCCGGACGGTCCTCCGGACGCGGACTACACGGTCTCCTCGACGACGACGCTGCACGCCTTCGGCGTCCGGGTGCGGATCAGGATGCCCGACCGTGGTGACATCTGGACCGGGAAGATCGCCGCTCCGTAGCCGCCGTACGGCAGCTGGGGCGGTCGCGCGCGGCGCCCGCGGGTCGCCGGGCCGGCGGCGCGGGAGGGGACGGGAGCGGGACGGCCACCGTGCCGTGCCGGTAAATGATTCGGAAGTGCCATGCGCGCAGGCGGCGGTCTCCCTAGGCTGGGAGGCTGGGCCCAGGCCCGGCCGTGGCGCTCCGCCCGGTGGATCCGTGCAGCACGGGAGGTGATACGGGTGCCCGTACCGAAGCGTGACGACAGGGGCGACGGCCGCCGTGGGGGCCGTTGCCGACGGCGTTCGCTGATGCACGACCACGTCGCCCTCGCCGAGATCGAACTGTGCGGCGAGCTGATGATCGCCGCGGCCGCCGCCGAGGGGCCGCTGAGCGCGGCCCGTATCGACGAGGTGCTGCGGCGCGCGGCGGACGAGCTGGACGACCTTCCCCGACCCGCCCGCTGAGGAACTGCCCGCCCGCTGAGGAACTGCCCCCGCGTCCTGTCCGGTCTGTCCGACCTGCGGGCTGCCCGGCCTCGGCGGAGGGTCAGGTACGCAGCAGGCGGGCGATGGCGGCGGTGGCTTCCTCCACCTTGGCGTCCATCTCGGCACCGCCGTCGAGCGCGGCGTGGGCCACGCAGTGCCGCAGATGCTCCTCGAGGAGTTGGAGGGCGAAGGACTGCAGGGCCTTGGTGGAGGCGGAGACCTGGGTGAGTATGTCGATGCAGTAGACGTCCTCGTCCACCATCCGCTGCAGGCCGCGGACCTGACCCTCGATACGGCGCAGTCGCTTGACGTGAGCGTCCTTGTTCTTGGTGTAGCCGTGCTCGCCGGTGGCCGCGTGTGCCGAGCAGCACTCCGAAGTGGCTTCGGCCACGGTTTCCGGCGTGTCCGGTGTGGTCTGCGGCGACGTCATACGGTCCTCCCGGGTGGTGGTGAGGGGCTGTCGAGGCCGTGATATCGGGCCCTTGATACCCCCAACGGGTATATGATACCGGACTTCTCGGAGCCCACTTCAGTACGCGAGTCTCCATGGGTGACACTGGGGGACGCCGGTTCGCTGTGGCCGGATGATGCGCCTAGCATCAACGAGACCGTCATCGATGCACCCCGAGGACCCCCAGTGCGCTTTCGTCTGACCCCCAGGGAGACGAGCTTCTACGACATGTTCGCGGCCTCCGCGGACAACATCGTGACCGGCTCGAAGCTCCTCATGGAACTGCTCGGGGCGGAATCCTCCGCGCGGAGCGAGATCGCCGAACGGATGCGCGCGGCCGAGCACGCGGGGGACGACGCGACGCACGCGATCTTCCACCAGCTCAACTCCTCCTTCATCACGCCGTTCGACCGCGAGGACATCTACAATCTGGCGTCCTCCCTCGACGACATCATGGACTTCATGGAGGAGGCCGTCGACCTCGTCGTCCTCTACCAGATCGAAGAGCTTCCCAAGGGAGTCGAGCAGCAGATCGAGGTTCTGTCGCGGGCCGCGGAGCTGACCGCGGAGGCCATGCCGAACCTGCGGACGATGGACAACCTCACCGAGTACTGGATCGAGGTCAACCGGCTGGAGAACCAGGCCGACCAGATCCACCGCAAGCTGCTGGCCCATCTGTTCAACGGCAAGTACGACGCCATCGAGGTCATGAAGCTCAAGCAGGTCGTGGATGTGCTGGAGGAGGCCGCCGACGCGTTCGAGCACGTGGCCAACACCGTCGAGACCATCACGGTCAAGGAGTCCTGACGCTCCGTGGACACCTTCGCGCTGATCGTGACCGTCGGTGTCGCGCTCTTCTTCACGTATACGAACGGCTTCCACGACTCCGCGAACGCCATCGCGACGTCGGTCTCCACCCGGGCACTCACTCCGCGTGCAGCCTTGGCCATGGCCGCGGTGATGAACCTCGCGGGCGCCTTCCTCGGCAGCGGCGTCGCCAAGACCGTGAGCGAGGGGCTGATCGAGACCCCGCACGGCGACAGCGGCATGGCCATCCTGTTCGCCGCGCTGGTCGGCGCCATCACCTGGAACCTCATCACCTGGTACTTCGGGCTGCCGTCCTCCTCCAGCCACGCCCTGTTCGGCGGCATGGTGGGCGCGGCACTGGCAGGCAGCATCGCCGTCCACTGGTGGGGGGTGTTCGAGAAGATCGTCGTGCCGATGTTCCTCTCGCCGCTGGTCGGGATGGGCGTCGGCTATCTGGTGATGTGCGTCATCATGTGGCTCTTCCGCAAGTCGAACCCGCACCGTGCCAAGCGGGGCTTCCGCATCGCGCAGACCGTCTCGGCGGCCGGGATGGCGCTCGGACACGGTCTGCAGGACGCGCAGAAGACCATGGGTGTGGTCGTCATGGCGCTCACCATCGCCGATGTGCAGCAGCACAACGAGATTCCCATCTGGGTCAAGCTCGCCAGCGCCGCCATGCTGTCGCTGGGCACCTACGCGGGTGGCTGGCGCATCATGCGCACCCTGGGCCGCCGCATCATCGAGCTCGACCCGCCACAGGGTTTCGCGGCGGAGACCACTGCGGCGTCCGTGATGTACACGGCGTCCTTCATGTTCCACGCGCCCATCTCCACCACCCATGTGATCACTTCGGCGATCATGGGCGTGGGGGCGACGAAGCGGGTCAGCGCGGTGCGCTGGGGCGTGGCGAAGAACATCGTTCTGGGCTGGTTCATCACCATGCCCGCCGCGGCCGTCGCTGCTGCGCTGATGTACTGGATCATCAAGCTCATCTTCGGCTGACCCGCGCCCCGACAGGGGCGCGGGGAACTGCGCGCCAAGCCGCAGACCCACCCGCAGACTGCCGCGGAGGCCAAGGGGCACCCCCTCCCCGAAATGAACGGGGAGGGGGCGAGGGAAAAGCCCGCGGTGGCACCGCCATGCAGCACCGCGGGCGGTCAATGGGTGGGCGGTCAAGGCCGGCCCGGCCCAACGCTCAGCCGAAGCGGCCGGAGATGTAGTCCTCGGTGGCCTGGACCGACGGGTTGGAGAAGATGCGCTCCGTGTCGTCGATCTCGACGAGCTTGCCGGGGGCACCCACCTCGGCGAGGTTGAAGAAGGCGGTGCGGTCGGAAACCCGCGCCGCCTGCTGCATGTTGTGCGTCACGATGACGATGGTGAAGCGCTCCTTCAGCTCCCCGATCAGGTCCTCGATCGCCAGGGTCGAGATCGGGTCGAGCGCCGAGCAGGGCTCGTCCATCAGCAGCACCTGCGGTTCGACGGCGATGGCCCGGGCGATGCACAGCCGCTGCTGCTGTCCGCCGGACAGGCCCGATCCCGGCCGGTTCAGCCGGTCCTTGACCTCGTTCCACAGGTTGGCGCCCTTGAGAGAGCGCTCGACGACCTCGTCGAGGTCCTTCTTGCGGTGCTCGCCGTTCAGCCGCAGCCCCGCCGCGACGTTGTCGTAGATGGACATGGTCGGGAAGGGGTTGGGCCGCTGGAAGACCATGCCGATGGTGCGCCGCACGGAGACGGGGTCGACACCGGTGCCGTACAGGTCCTCGTCGTCCAGCATCACCTTGCCGTCGACGCGTCCGCCGGGCGTCACCTCGTGCATGCGGTTGAGGGTGCGCAGGAAGGTCGACTTGCCGCAGCCGGAGGGGCCGATGAAGGCGGTCACGGAGCGGGGCTCGACGGTCATGGATATGTCGTCGATGGCGCGGAAGTTGCCGTAGTAGGCGGTCAGGCCGCTGACGTCGATGCGCTTGGCCATGGGGGAATCACCCTCTTAGTGCTTGGGGGCCTTCCAGCGGGCGATGCCGCGGGCGACCAGGTTGAGGATCATGACGAAGGCGATCAGCACGAGGGCGGCTGCCCAGGCGCGGTCGTAGGACGGCTCGTTGCCGAGGGCCCACTGCTCGTAGATGAAATACGGCAGCGAGGACTGCGCGCCTTCGAAGGGATTGTTGTTGATCTCGGCCGAGCCGAAGACCAGCAGCAGGATGGGGGCCGACTCACCCGCGATACGCGCGACGGCGAGCATGATGCCGGTGGTGATACCGCCGACGGCCGTCGGCAGTACGACCCTGAGGATCGTCTTCCACTTCGGCACACCCAGTGCCAGCGACGCCTCACGCAGCTCGTTGGGGACGAGCTTGAGCATCTCCTCCGTCGAGCGTACGACGATCGGCATCATCAGGATCGACAGCGCCATCGCGCCCGCGAACCCGGAGTAGCCGAAGTCGAGAATGATGATCCAGAACGAGAGGATGAACAGGCCGGCGACGATCGAGGGGATGCCGGTCATCACGTCCACGAAGAACGTGATGGCCTTGGCCAGCCGGCCCGTGCCGTACTCGACCAGGTAGATCGCGGTCAGCAGCCCGATGGGTGCGGCGATCAGCGTGGCCAGACCGACCTGCTCCAGGGTGCCGATCAGCGCGTGGTAGATACCGCCGCCCGGCTCCATGGTGATCACACCGCTCATGGAGTGGGTCAGGAAGTAGCCGTCGAGGACCTTGATCCCGCGGGCGATCGTCTCCCACAGCAGGGAGGCGAGGGGGACGACGGCCAGCAGGAAGCAGACCCAGATGACGCTGGTCGCCAGTCGGTCCTTGGCCTGCCGGACGCCCTCGACCCTGCCGGCGATGCCCGCGGTGAGGCCGAGATAGAGGACGGCGGCGATCAGACCCCACTGGATTCTGCTGTCCAGCCCGGCCACCAGCCCGACCCCGATGCCGAGCGCGGCGGCGACGACGGCCAGGCCGAGCGGGGCCCAGCGCGGCAGTCGCGGCTGCTTCAGCGTGGGCAGAGGCAGCGGGGCGCCGTCGACGGGGGCGTCGGCCACAGCTGTCTGGCTCATGCGTTCGCTCCCGAGTACTCCTTGCGGCGCGCGATGATCAGCCGGGCCGCACCGTTGACCAGCAGGGTGATGACGAAGAGGACCAGACCGGAGGCGATCAGCGCGTCCCGGCCCATGGATCCGGCCTCCTTGAAGCCCGCGGCGATGTTCTGTGCGAACGTGCCGCCGCCCGGCTGCAGCAGGCTGGCCTTGATCAGGAAGCTGGGGGACAGGACCGTGGCGACGGCCATCGTCTCGCCCAGCGCCCGGCCCAGACCCAGCATGGAGGCGCTGATGACGCCGGAGCGGCCGAAGGGCAGCACCGACATGCGGATGACCTCCCACCGGGTGGCGCCCAGTGCGAGGGCCGCCTCCTCCTGCATCTTCGGCGACTGCCGGAAGACCTCGCGGGAGACGTTGGTGACGATCGGCAGAATCATGATCGCGAGCAGGATGCCGACCGTGAACAGGGAGCGCGCGGCGCCGCCCTCATAGGTGAAGATCCCGGTCCAGCCGAGGTACTCGTCCAGCCAGGTGTACAGGCCGGTCAGGTGCGGAACGAGGAAGAGCGCGCCCCACAGGCCGTACACGATCGAGGGGACGGCCGCCAGCAGATCGATGACGTAGCCGAGCGGGGTCGCCAGCTTGCGCGGTGCGTAGTGCGAGATGAACAGTGCGATGCCGACGGCGATCGGCACCGCGACCACCATCGCGATGACGGAGCTGACGACGGTGCCGAAGGCGAGGACCGCGATACCGAAGCGCGGTGGGTTCGCGTTGGCGTCCCACTCGAAGCTGGTGAGGAAGTTGGCCTCGTCGGCGTTGATGGCGAGCGCCGCTCGCCAGGTGAGGAAGACGGCGATGGCCGCCATGATCACCAGGAGGGTGATTCCGGAGCCCCGGGAGAGCCCGAGGAATATTCGGTCACCCTTGCGCGTGGCGCCCTTCGCTGAGGCCGCTGAGGCCGGGGGGCCCGCTGTTGCGGGTGGGTTTTCGGTAGCCATGGTTTCTCCGGTCTGACGGTGCGGGTCGCTGCGCGCGCGGCGTTGCTGCGCGGGCGGCCCTTTGGCGGTGCACCGGAAGTCTTGGCGGCCCCTCGTCCAGGGACGTTCGGGGCGCCGTTTGCACGGGGAGAGCGGGAGGCGGCGGGCCGGGCGCCGCCCGACTTCGGCCGGGACGCCCGGCCGCTGGGCCGGGGCCTCGCCGTCGCGGTGGGAGCAGTGCCCTCCGCGACGGCGAGAAGGGAGCCGCTTGTGCGGCAGCCCGTCAGCTCAGGCCGTCGATGGTGGTGCGGACCTTGGTGATGATCTCGTCGGGGATCGGGGCGTAGCCCTTGTCCTTGAGGGCCTTCTGGCCGTCCTCGCTCGCGGTGTACGTCAGGAAGGACTTCATCGCGTCCAGCGATTCCTTCTTGTTGCCCTTGTCGCAGGCGATCTCGTACGTCACCAGGACGATCGGGTAGGCGCCCTCGGACTTCGTCTTGTAGTTCAGCTCCAGGGCGAGGTCCTTGCCCTGGCCGACGACCTTGGCGTCCGCGATCGCCTTGGAGGCGTTGTCCGCGGTGGCCTCGACCGGCTCCTTGGCGCCGGTGTCCAGCTTGACCGTGTCGAGGTCGTTGCCGGTGGCGTAGGAGAGCTCGGCGTAGCCGATGGAGCCGTCGTTCTGCTTGACGTTCGTGGCGATGCCGGAGGAGCCGTCGGCGCCCTGGCCGCCCTTGCCGGCCCAGGCCTTCTCCGGCTCGTGCTTCCAGGAGGAGGGCGCGGCGGCGTTGAGGTACTTGGTGAAGTTGTCGGTGGTGCCCGACTCGTCGGAGCGGTGGAACGCCTGGATCTTCTTGCCCGGAAGCTTCGCGTCCGGGTTGAGCTTCTTGATCGCGGGGTCGTTCCACTTGGTGATCTTCGAGTCGAAGATCTTGGCCAGCGTGTCGGCGTCCAGCACCAGGTCCTCGACACCTTCGAGGTGGTACGTGACGGCGATCGGGCCGCCGACCATCGGCAGGTCGATGCCCTGGCCGCTCTTGCAGACCTTCTTCGACTTGGCGACCTCCTCCGGCTTGAGCGCCGAGTCGGAACCCGCGAACGCCGTCTTGCCCTGGAGGAACTCCTGGATGCCCGCGCCCGAGCCGGTGGGCTTGTAGTTGATCTGGGTGCTGCCGCAGGCCGACTGGTAGGTCTGCGTCCAGATGTCCATGGCGTTCTTCTGGGCGCTGGAGCCGGAGGCGAGAAGGTTGCCCTCGCCCTCACACTTGATCTTGCTGGCCGCCTTGGTGGTGTCGCTGCCGGAGCCGCCGGAGTTGTCGTCCGAGCCGCAGGCGCTCAGGGCCAGGGCGCCACAGACCGTGAGAGCGCCGACAGCTGCGGTGCGGAGCCGGATCGTGCGCTGAAGCTTCACTTTCGTTCAGTTCCTTCCTGGGCCCGGGAGCGACGACCGGCCGGCCGTCGGGGTCTCTGGCTACGGGGCGCAGTCCCTGTCTCGGGGGGTGCCGCGCTCTTGGTAAGGCCGAAATTAGACAGATCAGGTGAAGCGGCCGACGGAGCTGAGTGAACGCCGAGTGAACCTCGGCCGTCAGCCCGGTGCTCCTCGGGAGTGGGAGCTTCCGGGGCGGGCCCTGTTGATACTCGTCAGTACATTCCTCTGTTGTCTTCGCGGCCGGCATGGCACTATCCGCTGCGTCGGCCAAAGTTGACCATAACCAGGGGGTGGCCCGGGTGAGACGGCCGCAGAGCAGCTCGACCCTCCCGTCCGGCCGGTACGGCGCGCTCGTGCTGGTCTGCACCATGGCGTTGCTCACAGGAGCCGCGCCGGGTACCGCGTACGCCGCGCCGGGGAGGCCGGATCCGGGCGACGCCAGGACCGGGGCCGGGTCCGACGAGCAGAGCGGTGCCGGCGAACCGGGTCTTGAGCAGATCCGGAAGCAGATCGAGCGGCTGCACGACAAGGCCGGTTCGGCGACGGACGCTTACAACGCCGCCGAGGACGCCGTCAAGAAGCAGCAGAAGCACATCGTCAAGATCGCCAAGCGTATCGAGGCCACCCAGGGCAAGTTGGACGAGCTCAACAAGACGGCCGGCGCCATGGCCCGCGCCCAGTACCGGAGCGGCGGCATGCCGGACGAGGCCAAGCTGCTGCTCAGCGACGACCCGGAGAAGTTCCTGCACAGCGTCTCCCTGGCGCGCAAGGGCCAGCACGCCACCCGGGGCTTCATCGGCTCCCTGAGCAAGACCCGCGGCCGGTTGCAGGGGTACGCCAAGGACGCCACGGACGAGTGGAAGAAACTGGAGAAGACCCGCAAGAAGAAGGCCGCCGCCAAGAAGAAGATCACCGCCCAGCTGAAGCAGGCCAAGAAGATCGAGTCCGGCCTCGAGGAGGAGGAGCGGGAGCGGCTGCGCGAGCTGGAGGACGAGGCGGCGAAGGCCCGGCAGGCCAAGTGGCTCGAATCCGGCGTGCTGAAGGGCCTCAAGGGCAAGGCTTCCCCGGCCGGTCGGCGCGCCATCGAGTGGGCCACCAAGCAGCTCGGCAAGGACTACGTGTGGGGCGCCGAGGGCCCTGACACCTTCGACTGCTCGGGGCTGACGATGCGCGCCTGGGAGGCGGCGGGGGTGCGGATTCCGCGTACGTCGCAGGAGCAGTGGAAGCAGCTGCCGCATGTGCCCGTCGGGAAGATGCGCCCCGGAGACCTGATCATCTACAAGAAGGACGCCAGTCACGTGGGCATCTACGTCGGTGACGGAGCGCTGCTGCACGCGCCGCGTACCGGTCGGCAGATCACCGTCGAGGGCGCGGGCACCATGCCGATCCTGGGCGTCGTCCGCCCGGACAAATAAGGCATATTCAGGGGAATTGACAGGGCGGGCGCGGGCGCGGGTCGCGAGTGGCAGCGGGAAGAGAGCGTCTTGGGGCCCATTTCCGTACGTGTGCGTATTTCGAGGCCGGTGGCGCGTGAGCTTGGTCATGCGGGGGCCGGTGAAAACGGCCGTATCGCGGTGTGAACTCCCGTTCTGTTGTGGGCATATGACAGAGGCGGATTGTCGTCGGCCATTCCATCGGTCCGTACGAGGGCGTTAAGGTCCTGTTCGAATGCCCGGGATGACGAGCGCCCGACCACCGCGCGCCGTTCCGGGCTGAGCCATGGTGGGCGCCGTTCGGCGCGCGCACCCCGCCCTCGGGGGAGGGAGAGGTTTCAGCATGCCCGTAAGCGCGCCCCAGGCCGGGGCGGCGGCGCAGTCCGCCGACGCGCCGGCCCGGCAGGCCGCCCAGGGACCCGGCAGCGGTCTGACCCTGCTGGTCATCGAGGACGATCCGGCCGGTGCGCTGAGCGTGCCCCGCATGCTCGACGCGTACGGCAGGCCCGTACGGGTCCGTACGGCCCGCAACCTCACCGAGGCCGCCCGGCTGCTCACGGACGACGTCCACTGCATCCTGCTGGACCTCGCGCTGCCGTGCGAGGCGCGCGGAGACACGGACGAGGCGCCGTCCGGGGGGTTCCCCGCCGAGCGGCCGGACGCCGCGTCCCCGGGCGCCATCCCCGGTATCGGCGGCGTCCCGGGCAGCGCGGCTGCGGCTCCCGGCGGCACCGGCGGTACGGTCCGGGGCGTTTCGGGCGTCTCCGGCGTTTCGGGTGCTGCCGCCGCTGCCGGTGGTCCGGGGACGACCGGCGCCTCCGCCTACGGCGCCCCGGCCGTCCCCGGCGCCGGCTCGGCCCCGGACTCCGACGAGCTGCAGATCCTGCGGCGCGTGCTGCGGATGGCCCCCCGGCACGCCGTCCTCGCGCTCACCGACGGCAGCGACGCCGAGCGGGCCGCCGAAGCCGTACGGGTCGGCGCCCAGGACTACCTCTTCCGCGACGAGCTGGACGGCAGGCTGCTGATGCGCGCCATCCGCTACGCGGTGGAGCGCAAACGGGCCGACCTCGCCCAGCGTCAGCTCACCGAGACCCGGTTGCGGGCCCAGGAGAACGCCCGGCTGGAGCGCGGGCTGCTGCCCCGGCCGCTGTTGGAGGGCAGTGATCTGCGGTTCGCCGCGCGATACCGGCCCGGCCGCTCCCGCGCCCTGCTCGGCGGCGACTTCTACGACACCGTCCGCACCCCCGACGGCGTCGTCCACGCCATGATCGGCGACGTGTGCGGCCACGGCCCGGACGAGGCGGCGCTCGGCGTCGAACTGCGCATCGCCTGGCGCGCCCTGACCTTCGCCGGACTGTGCGGGGACGCGTTGTTGAGCACCCTGCAGAAGGTGCTGGAGAACGAGCGGGACAGCGAGGAGATCTTCGCGACGCTGTGCACCGTCGACATCGCCGCCGACGGCCGCAGCGCGGGCGTCTGTCTGGCCGGTCACCCCTCGCCGTTGTTCGCGGACGACGGCGCGGGCGCGGCGCCCCGGCTGCTGCCGGAGGACGAGAGCGGGCCCGCGCTCGGACTGCTGCCGGACGCACGCTGGTCGCGCCGCCAGGTCGCGCTGGGGGGCTCCTGGAGCCTGATGATGTACACGGACGGGTTGATCGAGGGCCGTGTGCACGAGGGCCGTACGGAAGAGGGCCGCGCCGACGGGAGCCGTACCGACGAGGGCCGTACCGGGGCGGGCACCGGAGACGGCCGGACGCCGGGCCGGGAGCGGCTCGGTCAGCAGGGGATGCTCGACATCGTCGCCCGCCGGATGGCCGAGGGCGCGCAGGGCGAGCGGCTGCTGGACGAGACGATGGACGAGGTGCGCCGCCTCAACGGGGGCGAGCTGACCGACGATGTGGCGGTCCTGCTGCTGGGCCGGGGCCGGTGAGCCCTCGGGCACCGGCCCGGCACCTCCCGGCGGCTCACGCCGACGGTATCGTCACCGGCCGTTGAACGGCCCGTACGGCCCGTCGCTGCTGCTGCCACCGCGAGGGCGACGGCCGCCTCGCCCGTTGCCCATGATCTGCTTGAGCGCCGGGCGGACATCGACGATGTAGACGATCGTGGCGATCAGCCCGATGATCTTCAGCAGGAACATCGGCACCAGCAGGTTCACCAGGACCGTGATGCCCAGGATGATCAGCCAGAACTGCTTGTTCTGCTTGTCGGTGGCCCGGTACGCGTCCTCCCGCCGCAGGGCGGCGTCCACGAAGGCGAACAGCGCCAAGGCGAGCAGCACAACGGTGATCAGCCCGAAGACTGTGGCCTGAAAGCCCGCGAACAGCATGGTGCTCACACTCCCGGTCGGTGTCGTTCCCTGGCTCGGTCGCCTCGGTTGACGCGCTCTCGAAGGGGCTTTGCCGCAACGGTACCGCAGCGCTCAGGGAACGGGCCGGGCCCACGAGGGTGCCCGGCCCGTTCTGCGCTCCTGCCTCGTTCGCCTCGGCTTCCGCTCTTCCCCCGCGTCGTTCCACGCGGCTCAGGAGTCGGTCTTAGGAGCCGACTTCCGGGCGGCGGGCGTGGAGGTGCCGTTCGTCTTGCGGGCGGCGGTCGTCTTCTTGGCACCGGAGGCGGTCCTGGTGCCGTTGCCGCTGCTGCTCTTCGTGGTCCCGGCGGCGGACTTACGGGCGCTGCTCTTGGCGCCGCTGGTGCTGGTGCCGGTGGCTCCGGTGGTCTTGCTGCCCGTGCCGGCGGCGGCGGACCCGGAGGTCTCCTCGGCAGGCGGCTCGGCGATCTTCACCGACTGGGCGGGCTCGCGCTCCACGGTCACCTCGGGGGTGTCGTCGTCGCTCTCGCCCCGCCAGTTCTTGACCGCCTCGCGGCCGCGCACCGCCAGCTCGTCGTACGTCTCCCGCGCCTTGATCGCGTACTCCGCCGCGACGCCGACGCTCTGCAGCGCCAGGTGCTGGGCCTGCTCGCGGAGCTTCTTGATGTCGGTGTCCAGCCCGGTGAGGGTCTCACTCACCTTGGCCTGGGTCTCCTTGGCCTGCTGGGTGAGCTTCGTCTGGACCTCCTTGGGGTCCGTCTCCCGCACCGCCGCGAGGGCCTGCGGCGCCTCTTCGCGGATCTTGTCTACGACGCCCGCGGCGACGTAGAGGGGCTTCGGGTCGGTGAGGCTCTTGCGCAGGTCGTTCGAGAGGGGCATGAGGGTACGCCTTTCGTGGCTCAACTCGCCTGACAGGGCCGCTGGTTCGGTCCGTACGGTGCGTCGCGCCGGAACCGGCGCCCGACGCCGGTGGCCCGCACCGCCGCGGCCCTGGTGTTGCTTGTTCCGCTTGTGGTCACTCCGCTTGCTGTTCGTGCTCCGGCGATCGAGGCTCCTCGTCCGCCGGTCCTGCCCGTCCTGCGGGTCCCGTCGGCCCCGTCGGCGCCGCGTCCTGGGCGGTCGCCCGCTGCGGGGCGTTCTCCTTGCGGAACGACTCGTAGATCTGGAGCAGCGCCTGCTTCTGCTGCTCGTTCATCGAGGGGTCCGCGAGAATCGCGGCGGGGACCTGCAGCAGGTCCTGCCGGTCCCGCTCGTCGAGAATCCCGGCCTGCACGTAGAGCGTCTCCGCCGAGATCCGCAGCGCCTTGGCCAACTGCTGCAGGATCTCCGCGCTCGGCTTGCGCAGGCCGCGCTCGATCTGGCTCAGATACGGGTTCGAGACACCGGCGGCCTCCGCGAGCTGCCGCAGCGACAGCTTCGCGGTCCGTCTTTGTTCCCGCAGGAACTCGCCGAGGTTCCCGACATTGAGCGAGGCCATGACTCCAGAGTGCACCCGAACGCTAACTATTGCAAGCAAGCCGCTTGCAAGTGTCGCGCACGACACTTGTGCCGGAGCACGTTAGTTGGCCAGTTTTCAGAGTGCTTGGCCAATCTGAGCGGGTTGCTTGGCCACGTCGGCCTATGATCTTGATCCCGCGACCTTGGCGCCGTCTGGTGCGGGTGCGTGTTCTGGCTGGTGCGCTGTCCCGCTGAATGAGGAGCCACCACGCGCCCGGAGCGCGAGCCCTGCTCGGACCTTGGATCCAAGCGCGTGGCGAACCTCGATGGTGCGTCGTCAGCTTGCTTTCCCCCGTGGCCTGTCGCTGCGGCGGAGACCTCGGCGTCTCGTGTCGTGGATAAGCACAGCTGTGGCTGTGACTGCTGCCGCTCCGGCTACGGTCAGGAGCAGTGTGCGGTCGGAGATGGCGGTGCCGAGGCGGGCGAGGCGTTCTTCGATGACGAACTCGGTCTCGCTGTCCAAGGGGGAGGGGATGGCGGAGGTGCCGTCGAAGAGGAGGAAGAGAGCACCGAGAGCGACGAACATCGTTCCTCCTGCGAGTGACGTGCTGTGAAAGCTCAGCGGCCCGGCTTTGATCGCGCGTCCGCGGAGCCAGCCGCGACGGCCCAGGTCGAAGCGGTCCCACAGGTGCGCGAGGATGAACAGGGGCAGGGCCATGCCCATCGCGTAGGTGGCGAGGAGCGTGCTGCCGTACCAGGGGTCGCCGCCGATCGCGGCGACGGTGAGGATGCCGCCGAGGATGGGACCGGCGCAGAACCCGGCCAGGCCGTAGACGGCACCCAGGGCGAAGACTGAGGCTAGAGACACCGGTCGCAAAGCGGTGGCGGCCTGCTGCAGGCGGCGGGATCCGAACCCCAGACCGAGGATCTGTGCGGCGCCGAAGGCGATGACGGTCCAGCCGCCGACGGAGATGAGGATGTCGCGGTGTCCGTAGAAGGCGCGGCTGGCATACGAACCGGCCGCTCCGAGTGGAACGAGAGTGGCGCAAAGACCCGCGTAGAACAGTGCTGTCCGTACGGCCAGACGCGTGGGTGTGCTGAAGGAGTAGGCGAAGAAGGCCGGCAGGAGGAGGGCGCTGCAGGGACTGAGCAGGGTGAGCAGACCGCCGAGCAGTGCCATCAGGTAGCCGATGTCGTTCACCGTGTGGTCTCCTTTCCGGCTTTCCTGGCGGCCTTCTTGATGGCGTTCTCGAAGGTCCGGGTGGACTGGGCTCCGAGGATCGGGGTGTTGTTCACCAGGAAGGCCGGGGTGCTGGTGACGCCCAGGCCGTAGCCTTCTTCCCTGTCCCGGGCCAGTGCCTTGCGGGCGGAGGAACTGTCCATGTCGCGCCGGAACCTCTTCAGGTCCGGGACTCCGGCGCGCCGGGCGAAGTCGATGAGGGATTCCTTGGCGAAGGTGCCGGAGTTCCGCTCGCGTGGTTGCGAGTAGAGGAGCCGGTGGAAGTCCCAGAACTTCTTCTGTCGGCCGGCGGCCCAGGACGCGAGGGCGGCCTGTTCGGACTCCTGGCCGAAGACCGGAAAATTGCGCCACTCGATGCGCAGTGTGCCGTTACGGACGTAGTCGCGGATGAGTTGGGGTTCGGTCTCGCGAGCGAAGCGTCCGCAGAAGGGGCACTGGAAGTCGGCGTACTCGATGAGGACGACCGGAGCGTCGTGCCTGCCTTTCGCCATGGAGTCGTGGGCTTCCCGGCGGGCCAGTTGCCGCAGATCCGGCCCTTGGCCGGAGGGGCTCTTCGCGCCGGTGCCGGAAGTGCTGCTTTGCGTGGGTGAGGGCTTCTTCTCTCCGCTGCTCCGGCCGTCCTCGCCCGTGGTCAGCAGGACGGCGGAGACGACGAGTGCGAGAGCGAGTACGGCGGTGGCCAGGACGATGCGCCGACGGCGTGCCGGCTCAGGGGTGATGGACATGAGGGAACTCCTGGGATTGTGGAGTGGTGTCGGCGCGGTCTCAGGCTGCGGAGGCCGGGCTGGGGCACCCGTCCATCGCGGCGAGGCGGCGAAGAGCCGCTTCAGCCAGCAGGACGACGGAGGCCACGGCGATCAGCGGCTGCAGCGGTGCCCAGTAGGTGAGCGCGCCGGAGGTGCCGAGCAGGAGCAGCACGAGCTTGTTGCAGACGGGGCAGCCCACCGCGAAGAAGGACAGGACGCCGCCGACGGTCAGGCGGCCGGTGGTGGGCGCATGACCGGAGGCTGGTTCGCGGATGTAGGTGGCGAGCACCACGCCGGCGAGTGCGGCGGTCACCGCGAGGGTGGGGTAGTTCCACCACTGGACCGGCACGGAGCGTGTGAACAGCGGGTTGGGCAGGACGTCTGTCGGCAGGCCGACCAGAAGCGCGGTGCTGAGGGCGCCGCCGCTGGCGATCGCCCAGCGGTTCGGTGACCAGTCGGCCAGAGCTTTGACAGCCCGGCGCGGGGACCTGGGAGAGGAAGGCATGCGGAATGACTCCGTTCGCGAGATGTGTCAGTGCGCGCGGGATGGAACCCGCGGCCTACACCCGCAGAACGGAAAGGGCCTCAAGTGACGGCGGTGACGGCGGAGCCGGGCCGCCCCGCCCGGGGACCGAATCTGCGCTCGGACGGCCCGAGGAGAAGGGAGAGTCCGCTACCGCGTTGACGAGGAGGTGGAGCGGTGCTTCCTGCTGAGCCCTCGGGGGCGCGGGAGCCTCGGCATTCACGGCGTGCTTCTTGCCGCAGCCGCGCTTCCCGGCAGTGGCGCCGTTGGTTGTCTCCGGACCGTCGGCGATCCCTACGGTGCTACCAGGCGCATGCCGGGGCACGGTCGCCGATTCGTTGTCGGCCGCCTCAGCCGCGGAGCGTGGGGCGGCACCGGGTGACGGGGGGATCCCGGCGCAGCTCAGGCCGACGGTGAGGAGGAGGGCAGCGAGGACGGCACGCAGCACGAGATGTGCGGCGTTCATGCGACGCCCGGAAGCACTCACACGTCTGCTCCTCTCCTGCCCGTGCGGCAGCCTAGCCGACTGTACGACGCCAACAGGGAGCGCGATCCGCCCACCGACCGCGGCCAGGGTTTGTACCGGGTCATGCGGTCAGAGCTGAAGGGAGGAGGATTGCCGTGGTGGCGACGCCCGCAGCGACAGCCAGGACGACGTACGCAAACCACCGGCGGACAGTAGCGGCGGGAAGCCGGGGAGCGAGACGGGCCGCTGCCAGCGAGACGGCCAAGGACGTCCCGGCGAAGAGCAGCAAGACGCGATAATCCATGCTTGTCACGGCGGACGCGTGGGCGGCGAGCCCGGATACGGAGTTGATGAAGACCACCGCCAGGGAGGTGGCGACGGCTCCCTGCGGGCCAAGGCCCAGCAGCAGACTGAGAGCGGGGACGATGATGAAACCGCCCCCGACTCCGAACAGGCCGGTCAGCAGGCCGACGCCGAGACCGGCGAGAATCGACTTCGGCAGACAGCTGTGCCAGTTGATGCCCCCGTCGTGGGTCCGGCATGCGCCGACGGGTTCGTCCGAGCCGCGCAGCATCCGGATCGCCACCACTGCCATCAGCACGGCGAACGCGAGGAACAACCAGCGCTGCGGCACCGAGCGGCCCAGCGCGGAGCCTGCGAACGTCGCGGGGATTCCTGCGACTCCGAAGACGCCGGCGATGCGCCACTGGACCGCGTGGCGGCGCTCCTTGGGCAGAACGCCGCCGAGGGAGGACAGGGCGACGACGGCGAGGGAGGCGGGGATGGCGGCGTGCAGGGGCTGGCCGACCCCGTAGACGAGGGCGGGCACCGCGAGGATCGATCCGCCGGCGCCGAGCAGTCCGAGCGCGAGTCCGATGACGGCTCCGAAGAGCACGGCCAGGATGGTGATCACCTCAAGTCGGTACAGGTTCAAGGCTTGGGCGCTATCGGGACGTGAGGGCAGCCCGGGGCCGGGACGACCGAGTCGCCCCGGCCCGCTGGACGGCCCGTCCTGAGGCTCCGTGGGGAGTGATCAGGTCTCGGCCATGGGGACGCCCGCCTCGGCGGCGGCGTCGAAGTGGTCATCGACGATCACCGCGTCCCGGCCGCCCTGCTCCAGGAGGGAGGCTCCGGCGGTCGCGCGGTATCCGCTGCCACAGTGCACCCACACCGTGCCCGCGGGGATGTCCGCGAGGCGGTCCTTGAGCTCGTACAGGGGGATGTGGACCGCGCCGTCGACATGGGAGGCGCGGTATTCGTTGGTGGTGCGCACGTCCAGGACCACGCCGACCTCAGGAAGGTGGTCGGCGCTTCCGCGGAGGGCCGCGGCCAGGTCCTGGAAGGTGGCGGTGGGCGTATCGCGCAGCTGGTCGGGGGCTTCCGCGAGTATGGCGGGCTGGCCGTTCGCGGCGCCGGCGAGGTCGTCGATGCCGATGCGCGCCAGTTCCCGCTGTGCGGTGGCGACCTGTTCGCTGCTCTCGCCGACGAGGGTGACCGGGGCGCCCCAGTCGATCATCCAGCCGAGCCAGGTGGTCATGGGGCCGTCCAGACCCAGGCTGACAATGCCGGCGAGGTGGGAGGCGGCGAAGGCCTTCCTGTTGCGCAGGTCCACGACCCACTCGCCGTCGTCCAGCCGCTTCCGCAGCTCTTCGGGGGCGGCTGTCTTCGGGGGCCGCAGATCCAGCGGTTCGGGACCCTCGGCATTCTTCACGCCCATGTGCGCGTAGTAGGCGGGATAGGCGTCCAGACCCGAGAGGGTCTGCTCGATGAACTCCTCCTCGGCCAGGAGCAGCGCGGGGTTGATACGGCGCTGTTCTCGGATGTCGGCAGTGTCGCCGGACGCCTGCGTGGCCGAGCAGAAGCTGCCGAAGCCGTGGGTGGGCCACACCTGGGCCCCGTCGGGGAGCAGGTCGGCCAGCTTCCTGGCGGAGGCGTGCTGGTGGCGGGCGAGTTCGCGGCTGTGCTCGGACCCGAGCAGGTCGGTGCGGCCGGTGGTGCCCAGCAGCAGCGAGCCGCCGGTGAAGACTCCGACCGGACCGGCTTCGCCCTCCAGCACGTAGGAGAGGTGGTGGAAAGTGTGCCCGGGGGTGGCGAGGGCCCGAACCCGCATGCGACCGGACAGTTCCAGCACGTCGCCGTCCTCCAGCGGCCGGTGCGTAAAGGGCGCCTGATCGGCTTCGGACATGCCGTACTCCGCTCCGGTCAGACGGGAGAGCTCCAGGCCTCCGGAGACGTAGTCGTTGTGCACGTGCGTCTCCAATACGGCCGCGATGCGAACTCCCAGCCGGCCGGCTTCGGCGATCACCCGGTCCACATCACGCTGCGGGTCGATCACCACCGCCACCTCGCCGTCGGTGGCGAGGTAGCTGCGGTCGCCCAGCGACGAGGTCGCCACGGTGGACACACTCAGACCGCCCGCCAACTGCTCCTCGGCCTGCTTGGTCGCGGTGTCAGTCACTGCTTTCCTCCTTCGATCTCGCGGCCGGAATCGATCCACGCCGCCGTGCCCCCGGCCACCGAGACGGCAGCCACGCCCGCTTGTTGCAGAGCGCGTGCGGCCTCGGCACTGCGACGGCCGGACTGGCACACCACGTGCGCGCCGTCAGGGACGGCGGAGGCGGGTGCCGCCAGCAGCTCCTCCAGCGGAACGTTCACCGCCCCCGGCACGTGACCTTGCGCATACTCCTGCGGAGAGCGGACGTCGATCACCTCTGTGCCGGTGCTTCGCGCAGCATCCAGCTGCTCGACGGTCACCTCACGAACATCCGGGTTCACCAGCAAAGACCTCCTTTTACCCTGGGGGGTATTCACCGAGTTGTCGTTTCGGCAGTCCGTAAACCTCTGACGCTTGGGTTCGCTGCCCGGCCCACCATAGGGGACGATACCCCCCTAGGTATCTATTCCCAGGGATTGCTGCACGGAACTGCGCGGGCGAGAACTACGGAGCAGGGCCGGCAAGCGCCATGCACGGCGTCCCCGGTTCATACGGCTCCGCGTCGGCAGGCCGGGCGTGTGTCACCCGTTTGCAGGGCCAGGGGGCCGCAAAAGGCGGTGACACTGGCGGCTGCAGTCTCGATGGCGCTCGGGTCGTACAGGGCGAGGCGCCCATGGCTGACCGAGCTCCCTTGGCTGCTCTCCGCCATCGGGGCGCTACTGTCAGGCAAGCGACAGGAAGAGCTTCTCCAGTCGGGCCCGCAGCCGGTCCCGGTCTCCTGTCTGCTCCGGCTCTTCCGTCAGGCAGTGCTGCAGCCCGGTGGCGATGATGGCGAAGCCCGCCCGGTCCAGAGCTCGGGAGACGGCGGCCAGCTGTGTGATGACCTCCTCACAGTCCCGCCCGTCCTCGATCATCTTGATGACTCCCGCGAGCTGACCCTGAGCGCGTCGCAGCCGATTGAGAGCCGCCTTCAGCTCGTCAGCTGCCATGTCCAGCTCCACAATGCCCTCCTTCTGTATACCCCTACGGGTATTGTACGGTCTGAGGGGAGAAGGAAAGAACCCCGAAAGGAGCCCTTCGATGCCTGTGCCCACAGAGATCCACCCCGCCCAGGCCGCCTCTCGACTCGACGACTACACCATCATCGACGTCCGAACCCCTGGTGAGTACGCCTCGGGCCATCTGCCCGGAGCGCACAACGTTCCCCTCGACCAGCTGCCTTCCGCTCTCCCCGCCCTGCAGAACGCCGCTTCGCGCAGCGACCTGCTCCTGGTCTGTGCCTCCGGTGCCCGCTCCAGCCAGGCCGGTGAAACTCTCGCCGAACACGGCATCAACGCCTCTGCACTCACCGGCGGCACCCAAGCCTGGGCCCAGCACGGACACGACATCCACCACCCCGAGGGTGCTCACACCCCGTGGGGCATGGAGCGCCAGGTCCGCCTCGCCGCAGGAGCCCTCGTTCTCATCGGGCTTGTCCTCGCCCTGTTGGTCCACCCCGCGTTCCAGCTGCTGTCCGCCGCGATCGCAGCCGGCCTGGTCTACTCCGCCCTCACCAATACCTGCGGAATGGCCGCGCTCCTCGCAAAGCTCCCCCACAACCGGCCGCGGCATGCCGACCTCCAGGCCACTCTGAACACCCTGACACGCTAGGTCCACGCAGCAGGTCACTGTCGGGAGCCGACGGGCATTTGCGTGGTGGCAAGGGCCAGCTGTCGGATCGCCCCGGCCACCGGCGGTTCGGCCCTTCCGAAGACGTAGCGTCCGACTCCTCGGCGGCATCGGTCCCCTGGTGCCGGAGTGCTCGAGGCCCTCAACTCTGCCTGCTGCTCAGTGAGGGTTTTCAGAGTGGTCCCCGAACGGGTGACGGCGGGGCCGTAGGCAACGGACAGGGCTCCCGTGCCGTTGAGAGAGGTGTCTATGTCTCGACTCTCCAGCTCAGGAGCCCTGTTGGTCCCGTATCCTGCCGCACTCGACCTGCCGCATGCACTCGTGGAGTGGGTGACGATGCTGATCGTTACCCGTGAGGGTGACCGACGCTGCAAGCTCCGGCCGTCCGAGCGTGCGGTGATCGCTCTGGCATACCTGCGACGTCATGACCCTCTGGCTCAACTCGCTGCGGGTTTCCGTGTTTCCGTCGGTACCGCTCACGCGTACGTCACCACCGTCGTCGAGCACCTGGCCGACAAGGCGCCGGGCTTGCTGAAGGTCCTGCGCGAGGCGGACCCCGACTACGTCCTCGTGGACGGCACGCTCGCCGAGTGCGACCGAGTCGGCGACGGACGCGCGGACTATTCGGCCAAGCACAAGCGGCATGGTGTGAACGTGCAGGTCATCCCAGATCCGGCCGGTCGCACGCTGTGGCTCTCACCCACCCTTCCCGGCCGAACGCACGACCTGACCGCCGCCCGCACACACAAGATCATCAGGATCTGCGAGCGGCAGGGCATCCCCGTTCTCGCCGACATGGCTTACATCGGCGCGGGCGAGTGGGTCGCCACCCCCAAACGCCGGCCGCCCCAGGGGGAACTCACCCCGACCGAGCAGACGGTCAACCGGGCCCTCGCCGCCGCTCGTGTACCCGTCGAACGAGGAATCGCCCGCCTGAAATCCTGGCGAATCTTCCGTCACGCCCGATGCAGCCCAAACCGCATGACGTCAATGACCAAGGCCATCCTCACCCTGGAGCGGCACCGCTGAAAGGGCTCAGTCGTCTTCCTGGCTCAGCCGCGAACTCAGTTGGGCCGCACGCATTCCAGTACGGAGCGTGCAGTGAGGAGGCGGCGCAGAGCTGCGGATAGCCGTGGAGTGGTGGCCATGTGCCTGACCTCGGAGACGTTGAACGAGGAGGTCGCGAGCATCTCGGCGATGTGGTCGCTGACTGCTGAGGGCGAAGCGTCGAGGAACTCGGTGGCGAGAGCGAGAAGACAGCCGAGAGGCTTGGCTCGCAGCGGGGGTTTTTCATGCGTTCGCTGCGTGGTGGGGTTTCGCTGGAGGATGTATCTGCTGTCGTCCTCTCGCTCTTCAGACGAGCGGTAGTCGACGTATGCGGCGAGGATGTCTGGGTCGCAGAGGATGTGCAGTGAACGTGGGTGTGCGGATTGGATGATGCAGGAGATCACCCGTAGGTCGGCGAAGTAAGTCTTTGCCCACACTCGGCGGCCGAAGCTGATGGCGCGAGTGGTCTTGCCTTCGAGAAGGTCGTTGAGGTGTACCTGCAGCACCAGGAGGCGATGCAGGGCCTGTGGCGTCATGTGGATGGGGCCGATATCTGGGTCATCGAGGCGTGTTTCGCAGGGGTCCTGGAGCATCCACCACATCGATCGACACGCAGCAGGATGTGTGGGCTCACCGTGGGGGTTAGTGATGAGGGTGGAGATGTAGGACGGCTCCGTGCCCTGGGCGGGTGTGCTGCAGGCGGGGCACGTGCTGTGGAGCAACCGTCTGTGGCGGGTGCAGGCGAAGAGCACGGCGAGGCGCCATTGCTTTCTCCACGAGCCGCCGTACCGGTCCTGTACCTCACTGCTGTCGCTTGCCAGGCATTGCGGACAATAACGGGTGAATCGAGTGGATACCCAGGAGTCGCCGGAGGCGATGTCTTTCGGGCTTCGGGTCTTCCCGCCGGTGTGTACCGGATGGGGGCTGACGGGAGGGTAGCGGTCAGCGAGCGAGCCCAGAGTCAAAAGGCGCGTCTCCTTGGGAGACAAGCAGCAAGCAAGGGCGAAGCGCCTGGATTGTTGGGGCGTCATACGGATCAGAGGGCTGACCGGGATGGAGGCGCCCCAGGCGCCCTCTTCCAGTGCGTCGTCTCCGCCCTGTGCGAGGCCGGCCCATCGGGCGATGTGAATGGGGGCTGCGTCGAGTCTGTAGGAGAGCCGCAGAATATGGCCCACAAGTGTTTCGTCGGGGAGTGGTGCGAGAGCGCGGGGCAGCGGCCTGGGGAAGCGGCGGATCATCCGGCCTCTCCGTGGAGTCCTCGATCGTCGAAGACGGTGTTACGGCCTCGGCGGCGCTTCTTGGGCGGTGTGTGCGGCGGGACGTCGGGGACTTCACCGGAGTCGGCGTCGTGTTGATCGTCTGGGAGGTTGCCGATGTTGATGGTGACTTGTTCGAGGTGTTCCTCTTTGAGAACTTCGCTGCCGTCGGCGATGGCCATCTGGCAGCCGTCCTCGATCAGACGTTCCAAGAGGCCGACAATCCCGTTCGTGCGGCGATAGAGGTATTCGGGCATCGTGCCGCCGGAAAGCATGCCCGGGCTGCTGTTGAACAGCCGTAGCTGTGCTTCCAGGCCGTGCAGGTGGGCGGTCCAGGCCGCGATCTCGTAAGGGGTGTCGTAGCGGAAGGGGTTGAGGTCGATGACGTCGAATCGGCGCTCGGTCTGCGTGGCGGCTTCGTCGTTGTAACTCTTTGATCTGCGGCGGGGCGGCAGGTAGACCCACTGCTTGGTGTTCGCGTTGTAGCGGCCTTCGCGAAGCAGGCCGGAGCGGTGGATGCCCACACCGATCAGGACGAGGGTGACCTGCATGTCCATCAGAACGCGGATCATGTCCAGGACGTCCTGGTCATCTTGGCGGTGCATCTTGAGGCGCGTGATGTCGTCCATGATGAGGACTTTCGTGCCGTGATCGGCGAGGGAGGTGCGCACTGCCCGCAGAAGCTGGGGGAGCGTCATGTCGACGGGCCCGCCGTAGAAGTCCAAGATGGCCTGACAGGTCGACTTGGGTGTGGCCTTGACCGGGGTCGGCACGTAAGCGACCGGCGCGTGAAGGTCGCGGGTGCCGTGGATGGTGTTTGGGTTGAGGTCTCTGTGCAGGTCCAGCCACAGGTCTTCGAAAGCGGCGGCGAACTCGCACACTGTCTCCGTTTTGCCCTGGTAGCCACCGCCGTTGACCATGACGCCTGCGCGAGCTCCGGGGCGGCGTTTGAGAGCACCGCTTTCCACGCGCATCGACAGAAGCCGGGTGACTCTCGCGCTCATCGGGGTTTCCTGGATTGCCAAATTGGCGTGAGTGGCGGCTCGGTGCAGGTCGTGGATGCGCCGATCTCGCGGGCTGAGTAGTCGGTACTTCTGGACCGTCAACCGAGGTGCGGGTACGAACACGTGACGCGTTTCACGCCAGTTGCGCCAGGACTCGATGGTGTCGCGTGCGGCGCCGGTGGTGGGAAGGAGGAACGGCAGTGAGCGACGCTGTGCATCGCCTTCGTCCCGTGCGGCTGTCCTGGCCATGGTTTCTCCGATGCGTTCACGGTGCAGGTGGTGGAGTAGGAGTATCCGGCTCGTCGTCGGGAGAGGGCAGGGCGAACATGCTGCGCTGCCGGTAGGCATCGCCGAGTCGCGCTGGCGCGGAGTCCGCCGGAGCCGGTAGCGCTCGACGGCGACGTGCCCGTTCGGCGTCGACCACGTCGCTGACTTGGCGGGGCTTCCCTGCACGGCGGCCGTCTGGAGAAGAGGTTGCGACCTGTCTGGGCTCCGCGTGCCTCGGCTTATGGCGGTCCTGGGAGGCACTGCGCGTTCGTCGTTCATCGCGGGTGCTGCGGGAACGCTGCCGCTTCCCTCCGGGTTGGGTGATCCACCTGGAGACCGGCTGGTGCGTCTCCAGCAGCTCCAGAAGCAGGGGCAGCAATTCGCTGTCGTCGCGGGGTTGGATGCCACGACGGGCGGTCTCGGCGAGTAGATCCTCGGCGCGGGCGTCGGAGAATGCAGGAATCTCTCCCTCGGGGGGCAGGCCCGTCCAGCGCAGGCGGTGCCACACACCGTCGTACTCGAAAAACACCTCGCGTAGGTCCCGCGGGTCGGCATTCACGCGCCAGCGGTGGGCGTGACGGCCGCGCTTGGGAGCCTGACGGGCGCCGCACTCGTCCAGGACTGGCCCGTCGTACCACAGGCCATGGACCTTCACCCCGCGCTTGCGCCGAACAGTGACGTGATGCGCGGGCAACAGCCGGTAGAACAGATCAGGCGTCGGCATCCGCAGCGCGAACCCGCCCCGCGCGAAAGCTGAAGTAAACAGGGTGTTGGGGCTGTGTCGCTGGTCCGGGGCCCACGGCGGCGCATGTTCGGCTAGCTTCCGGTTCTGCCACACGCGGACCACCCACGTGGCGATCAGGTGCTCCATGTCATTGACCGTGATGGCAGCGTCAGCCTCCGGGTCACTGCCTCGATCGGCGACGTCGACACCTGTGTAGCCGAGAAGTTGCTCGAACAGCAGCGAGCGGATCGTGCCGAAACAGCGTTCCACTGCCTGCTTGTCAGTGGGTCGCATCGCCCTGGCGGGCAGGATGTTGCAGCCCAACAGCCGCTCGACCTCGACGACGTGGTGGTTCTTGTAGACCGATCCGTGGTCGGTCGTCAGCGTCTCCGGCGCGAAGAACGGAAGCCCGGCAGGTTCGTAGCCGGCAAAGTCCGCAACCACTGCTCCTGGAACCCCGGGGTAGGGCCAGGCCATCTCCTTACCCCAGCCGGGCCGCATCGGCAACGGCAGCATGACGTCCCGCAGCACCATGGCCACGTCCACCCCGGTGTCTGAACCGACATTGAGGCGGAACGCCACGATCGAGCGCGTGAACACGTCCAAGGCAAGAGTCAGCGAGACCGTGACGGGATCGCTGAACACGTCATCCAGCAGCTTGACCGGCACTGTCTGGGTGTCCAGTGCCACCACCTGTCCTGGACGCAGAGCCACCACCGGTGGTGCGGCTGGCTCTGTCGCTGAAGCGGAACGTACGTACTTCTGGCGACCCCCAGATGAGCCGTACCAGTCAAGCCAAATACGACGCAGCGTGCTGTAGGACGGAACCGAAACTGCTCCGCCGAGGATCTCCCTGACGTACTGGTGGATCATGCGCTCCTTGGTGCGCATGCTCACTCGCGATCGGTGCTGACACTCAGCGCGGACTGCCTCGATCGCCTCGACGAGCCGCTCGTCCAACTCCCGTTCAGATCCCCTGGAACGCAGCTGCCGACCGTAACCACGAAGGCCAGCCGGATCCGAGCGGCATTCGTCCGCGATTCGACGCAGTGTGCGTGCACTCACATACTGAAGACCAAGCAACCGAGCTTCCTCGCCCGACAGCTGCCTCAGCTCAGCGGCCTTGCGCTCGAACCTCCCCAGCCGCGTCGTCAGGCCAGGGTCATACTCCGGCCGCGGCTCACCAGGCGCAGGACAAGCCCGGTCACCGCTGCGGAAGCCGCAGTCTGCCTCCAGCGCATGCGCCACCCGCAGACGCATTCGCTCCTGTTCGTTCTCCTCAAGGTCCTCCAACCGCGGACTCTGCACCGGCCGCAGATCCTCTTCCGGAACACGCAGCAGATCCAGTAGTCGCCCCGCAGAGCAACTTCGCAGCTGCCCCTCGGTGTCAACCAGCTCCACGGTTCCAGTGACAGGGTCCAGCGCCTTCACCGACCAGGAAGCGCCCTCCAACACCAGCAGCATCCCTGGAGCAAGCTCCAGCAGGCCCGAGCGTCCGGTCACGGCGACCGCCTGCCCCGCACGACCGTCGAGCCGTCGTCCAGCGGTCGCGAAAGGTCCACGCCCAGATGGCGATGCCACAGCAAATGCAGAGCATGCGCCCGAGCCACCACCGGCAGCGGTGTCGAACCCACCAACTCCCCGAAGGACGATTCCGAGGCCGCCGCCTCCCACAACTGTCGCTCGAACCCGTGCCGGTCCTCCAACGGACGACGCTGAGCAGACATCGCCTCGAGCCCCGCCGTCACATGGGCTAGCCAGCCGACCACCACGCTGTATCGCCAACCGACGACATACGCCGCGTGCCTCGCGGCGGCGAAGCATTCAACGTCCCCGGGTTTGATCAGCTTCCTGGGGCGTACGTCCACCAGCCAGCAACCGTCCGGCAACAGCAGGAGGAAGTCCGGTGTGTGAGTACGCTCCCGACCTGCAACCATGAAACGCAAGCGCAAGGGTTGCGACAGCACATCCCGGGCCCGGCCGGCGAAGTCCAGCGCGAGAAGGAACCGCTGCTCTTCCAGACTTTCGAAACCATGATGTCGCCCGGTGGTCAACAGGTACTGCAGCCCAGGGCGGTGCCGTTGCCGCGGCCGCCAGCTGAACTGCCGTACCGGCTGTGCCTGCAGCAAGGGCACCGACCCGGCGTTCGCGACACTGCAGACCACATCTGAACCAGCGATCCGCCACTCGGTACTCCACCGGTCTGTGCCTGAAAGCGCCGCGCATTCCGGGTCGAAGTCCTCGAAGAGCTCATCGAGTGTGCAGGACTGCGACCACAACCTGTTGCCAGCGTTCGTGCGCATGAAGCCAGAAAGCCCTAACAGTCGGCTCTGTGGGCCCTATCCGCACGAACGTCACACCTGCAGGGTCTTTGTCGCGCGTTCCGCACCCGCCCAGAGGGCTGGCCAGGCATTATGGAAAGTTTGGCCAACTAACGTGCTCCGGCACAGACACTCGACGCTGGAAGTCACAGCCTTTCGGATCAATCCGCCGGGGACGACTGCGGTGCGAGGGGCGCAGGAGTCGGATCCTGGATTCGGGCATGGGCGGCGGGCTCGCCGGGGCGGTGGACCGCGGTCGGTTCCGGCAGCGCGGGCCAGTAGTGCTCGGTGAACAGGCGGGCGACCAACTCGCCCCGACTGGAGACGCGAGCCTTGGCGAAGACGGTCTTGATGTGGTCGCGGATTGTGTGCGGGGAGAGGAAGAGCGTGGTGGCTATCTCCGCGGTGGTCGTTCCGCGCGCGACGAGCTGGGTGATCTGGAGCTCCCGGGAGGTCAGACCATACGCATCGGCGACCAGGACCGCGAGGTCGGCGGGTGTCGCCGGCTCGATGACGAGGGCCACCGGACCGGGCAGACCACCGGGGCCGGTGAGGCAGGAGGCGTGGCAGCTCAGCCAGCGGCCTTCGGTGGTCCGGATGCGTACCCGGGCGTTGCCGTGGTCCCAGCCATCGGCTATGGCCCGTGCCTGCAAAGCCGTGCCGATCACCCAGATGGGCAGTTCCACCCCCAACGCCGAGGCGTAGGAAGGCCCCGGCGGCAGCAGTGCGAGGTGGTGTCGCGCCTCGTCGTTGATCGACGTGGCTTCGCCGTAGGCGTCGAAGAGGATCAGACCGGGCGCGGGCGAACCGGTGCGCGGAGCGGACTCGGGCGGTCGGGCGAACCCGCGCAGCCGCTCGGCCAGCGGGCGGGACAGGTCGGCAAGGAGCGCGACCTCGTCCGGCTGGAAGGCGTCGGTGGTGCGGAACAGACTCACCAGGCCCCAGGGCCGGTTGCCGATCCGCAGTACGGCGCGCAGTTCGTCGTGTACGCCCTGGCTGAGCAGCAGGCGCCGGAAGCGGGCGCTGCGGGCGGGCAGATCGTCGGTGGCCGCGCGCAGCCCGGCCGCCGGTACCGATGCGCGGGCCAACTGCCGGAACGGTACGACGTTCTCCTCCAGGAGCTCACTCTCCCAGTACGTGGCACAGCCCTCACCGGCGCTGAGGTTCTCCACCAGCATCGGCGCCGTGATCAGGCCGGTCTCCGGGTCGGCGGCCGTCCACACGGCCGACTGGTACGGCACAAGGCGGCGCAGCCGGGCCGAGGCCCGGCTGAACAGCTCCGATGCGTCGGCGGCCTGTTCGGCGGCCGACAGCACCGGCCGGCGTGGATCGGTCATGTGCATCCCTCCGCTGGTCAGCCTCCCAAGGCTGCTGCACAGCACCAACCCCCCATCTGAGGGGGTCGTTCCCGGCCGATGGCCCGTCGGCGCGGGATGGGGTTCTCCGACGGCGTCGGCGAAGGTCGCCGACAACACGACCGACGGAGAGGGAGATCATGAACATCGGCATAGGCATCGACGCAGACGCAGACGCAGACGCAGACGCAGGCACGGACAGCGACATCGCAATCGTCGGAGGCGGTGCGGCAGCGGTCGGGCTCCTCGACGCGCTGGCCGCCAGGCAGGACGGGACCTTGGCCGGGAGCGGCACGCTGACCGTCTTCGAACCGTCGCCCCAACTGTGGCGGGGGCGGCCCTACGGCCCTGACCTGGATTCGGTCCTGGTGAACGCGCCACCGGCCATGATGTCGATCCGCAACGGCGACTTCGGCCACTATGCGGCTTGGCTGGGCGAACGAGGCACTGACCACATCGACGTGCTCCTGGGGCAGCCGTTGGTCCCGCGTGCGCTCTACGGCGAGTATCTGGCGCACACCGCCGAGAAGGCCATCGCCACCTTGGGCGAGCAGGGGTGGTCTGTGCGCGTGGTGGCCGCCCGCGTGACCGGGATCGTCCGCCGCGGAGCCCGTCTCGTACTGCGAACACATGACGCACACGAGTACGGGGCCACTCAGGTGGCGCTGTGCACGGGCGGCGGAGCACCTCCGGATCTGTACGGACTCACCGGCAACCCGGGCTTCACAGCCGACCCTTATCCGCTGGCCGACACACTCGCCTCAGTTCCGGCCGGGGACGATGTAGCGGTCATCGGCAGTGGTCTGACCGCCGTGGACGTGGCCGTTTCACTCGCCGCGCGCGGCCATCGAGGGCGGATCACGCTCCTGTCGCGCAGCGGAGTGCTGCCGCGCGTCTGGCAGCGTCCGGTCGACCGGCGACCGCAGCATCTGACCGTCGAACGGGTGTCGGCACTGTGCGAGGCACGAGGGAAGGTCACGCTCGACGACCTCGTCGGGCTGCTGCGCACTGAGCTGGCGGACGCCGGGGAGGATTTCGACGCGCTCATGGCCGAGCTCCTCCACACCGAGGCCATCAGCCCGGTTCAGCGGCTGCGGCGGCAGATCGCCGCTGTCGACGATCCCTGCGTCGGCCGGCGTGTGGTCCAGGAGACGGCGCATACCGTCGGCCCTTATGTGTGGCGGCTGCTGCCCGAATCCGACCGGGTGTGGCTCAGGCGTCACCTGCGCACCGCCACCAGCGTGGCCTCGCCCATGATTCCGGCGAACGCCGCCACCTTGCTGAGGCTCCTGGAGGCCGGTCAACTCACCGTCGCTGGTGGGGTTCGAGCGATCGAACCGGTGAACGGAGGGTTCCGCGTGCGGGACAAGGACGGCGCCCACACCGCGGGCACCGTGGTCAACGCCGTGAATCCGCAGCCTCAGGCCATTTCGGCCGCCGCCGAGGAACTGGTCCGGTCCCTGGCGGACTCCGGCCTGGCCACCCTCCACCCGTCCGGCGGGCTGAACCTGGCCGACCAGCACCTGCACATCGTCGGCGATCTGACCGGTGGCGCGTCGTTCATCACCTCGAGCATCGCCGGCCTGGCTGCCCAGGCGTCCCGTACCGCACAGGCCCTCCGGGCACCGTGACACCCAGGCGCCCACCACGGCCCGGTCCGGCCGCCCCCGCAGGGCCAGGGGCGAGGCTCTCACCCCCTGATGAGTGAGACGCACACAGTGCCACCGTCCCACCGCTTCGAGGGGGCAGGGAGCGGGGGCAGCCACCTTTTTGTGGGTACTTGGCAGCGCCGGACGGCCGGGCGACTCTGGTGGTGGCCGGTCGGACGACGGCCGGCCCGCAGGGAGCACGGAGTCGAGGAGGTGGCGGGTGCGGTGGACGCGAAGGTGGAACGGGGCCTCAGGAGACCGGTGTCGGCGGCGCCACGGCCCCGGCGAGCATCTCCAGGCGGCGGTGGCCCCAGTCCGACAGCGGCGCGAGCGCCTCGGCCAGGTCGCGGCCGAACGGGGTCAGGGAGTACTCGGTCTTCAGCGGTAGCACGTCGTACACCTCGCGGTGCACGAGGCCGTCCGTCTCCATCTCGCGGAGCGCCTGAGTAAGCACCTTCTCGGTGAGGCCCGGCAGATTTCTGCGGAGCTCACCGGGGCGGCGCGGGCCCGACTCCAGTTGCCAGAGCAGAGCGGTCTTCCACTTGCCGTCGATCACGGAGATGGCGGCGGTCACCCCGCACACGTTCGGATCCTGGGCACGGCTGCGCGTCATGGTCGTCCCCTTTGTCGGCCTTTGTGGGCCTTGCGTTGTTGTTGTTCATCCTATTCGTACGGGAGTTGCAGCATGTCTTCCTCCAACGAACAAACCACCGGCCGACCGTCTTCCGCCCACCGGCCGTCCGCAGCGGGCGAGTCCGCCGTGACGGTGCTGGGGCTCGGGCCGATGGGGCAGGCACTGGCCGGCGCGTTCCTGGACGCGGGGATACGGACCACCGTCTGGAACCGGACCCCGGGCAAGGACCGGGAGCTGGTCGAACGGGGCGCGACGAGTGCCGCGACCGCCGAGGAGGCGGTCGCCGCCGGTGAGTTGACCGTCGTCTGCGTGGTCAACTACGACGCGGCGGACGCCGTCCTGCGGCGCGACGCCGTCACCGAGGCGCTCAAGGGCCGTACGGTCGTGAACCTGAGCGCCGACACCCCGGCCCGCGCCCGGGACACCGCCGACTGGGCCGCCCGGCACGGCATCCACTACCTGGACGGCGCGATCATGACGCCGACCCCCACGATCGGCACCCCCGACGCAGTCTTCCTGCACAGCGGCCCGCTGGAGCCCTACGAGCAGCACCTGCCGGTGCTGCGGGCGCTCGGCGGCACCCACACCCACCTCGGTACGGAGATCTCGCGCGCGGCCGCCTACGACGTCGCACTGCTCGACATCTTCTGGACCGCGTCGGCGGGTTACGCGCACGCCCTCGCGGTGGCCCGCGCGGAGGGCATCAGCGGGCGGGAGCTGGCGCCGTTCGCCAAGGGCATCGCCGAGATCCTCCCGCCGCTCTTCGAGGAATGGGCCGACGACGTGGACGGCGGCACCTTCTCGGGGGAGTCCAACCCGCTCACCTCGGGGGCCTCTTCCATGGCGCACATCGTGCACGCCTCCGAGGAGCACGGCATCGACGCGGGGGTGATGCGTGCTGCCGAGGGCTGGGCCCGCCGCACGATCGGGTTGGGGCACGGCACGGACGGGGCCAGCCGGATCACGGAGGTGCTGGGACGTCACTGACCGGCGGGTGACCATCGGACGGGCCGCGCCGACGACGACCGGTTGACCTTCACCTCGGGGGAAGCCGCAGCATCGGCGGGGCCGGGCGCGGAGCCCGGTGAGGAGGGAGGACGGGTATGGACATGGACCCCGGCCCGCTGACCATCGGAGCCTTCGCCAAGGCGTCGCGGCTCTCGCCCAAGGCGCTGCGGCTGTACGACGAGCTCGGCCTGCTGGCCCCGGCCCGCGTCGACCCGGTGAGCGGCTACCGCTACTACGCGCCCGAACAGCTGGAGCGCGCCCGGCTGGTGGCCTGGTTGCGCCGCCTGGGCATGCCGCTTGCCCGCATCAGGCGCGTATGCGACCTGGCGGCGGCAGCGGACGCGGCAGCCGCCGCCGAAGTGCGGGCGTACTGGGCGGAGACCGAGGCGGAGGTCGCGGCGCGCCGGGACCTGGCCACCCTCCTCGTCGACCATCTGTCACGGAAGGAACCTGCAGCCATGCCCTCCACCTTGGAAAGCACCCCCGACGCTCCCTTGACCATCCGCTACGCGGCCCTGTCCGACACCGGACGGATACGGGAGAGCAACCAGGACACGGTGTACGCGGGCGCGCGACTGCTGGCCGTCGCCGACGGGTTCGGCAGCGGGGGAGAGGAGGCGAGCGCGGCTGCTGTCGCGGCGCTCCGCCGACTGGAGACGACGGACCTCCCGGCCGGTGACCTCCTCAACGCGTTGGAGGACGCCGTCGAGGAGGCGGGCCGGGAGGCGGGGCGCGCCGTGCGCGGTGTCGCGGCGGAGGACGCCGGCACCACCCTCACGGCACTGTTGTGGAACGGCTCCCGGCTCGCCCTCGTCCACATCGGTGACACCCGCGCCCATCTGCTGAGGGACGGTGAACTCTGTCAACTCACCGAGGACCACACGCTGGCGCGAAAACTGCTCGACGAGGGGCGGTTGACCCCCGAGGAGGCCGCCTCCTGCCCGCAGCCCGCGCTGCTGGCCCGCGCGTTGACGGGGAGCGGTGCGGGCGGTGCGGGTGAGGTGGACGGCAGCACCGTCGACACCAAGCTCCGCGAAGCGCGCGTCGGCGACCGGTATCTGCTGTGCTCGGACGGCCTGTCCGCGGTCGTGTCCACGGCGGACATCCGGGAGACCGCCGCCACGGTCGCCGACCCGGCGCAGGCGGTGCGCGCGCTGGTCGAGTCGGCCAACCGGGCGGGCGGACCCGACAACGTGAGCTGTGTGGTCGCCGACGTGGTGCAGGCCGACGGCGCCGCGGGGTGACCGCTCCGCCGGGACGCCGCAGCCGTTGGGGCAACGTCAGGGCATACCGTCAGGGCACAGCCTCAGGGCACACCGTCAGGGCGACATCGCGGCAGCCCGAGCACTGCCGCCGACCGCGCTCTCCGTAAGGGGCGGTCGGCGCCGCAGCAGTCGGGCGGCGTGGTCGCGGAGGGCCTTGGTGGCCGGGTGGGTCGGGGTGTGCGGCCACACCAGCTGGACGGTGACCGGGTCCGCGTCGGCGAGTGGGAGATAGCGGACGCCGGGGTGCGGATAGCTGTGGCGCGTGCTCTCCGCGGTCACGCCGACGGAGTCCCCGGTGGCGATGGCGGTGAGCCACTCGTCCACGTTGGCCACCTCGAACGTGTGCGGTCGCGCCTCCTCGGGCCACAGCTCGGCGCTGGTGGTGGCGGCGGTCGCGCAGATCGCGACCGGGCGCGGCGCCAGGTCGGCCAGCCGCACCGTGGCGCGCTCGGCGAGCGGATCGCCTTCCGGTACGGCCGCCATCCGGGACTCCTCGTACAGAGCGAGCGCTTCCAGCCCCGAACCGGGCGCGGGGCGCTTCCGCAGGAAGGCCGCGTCGAGTCCACCCCGCCGCAGCTCCGCCTCGGGGTCGTCGCACCGGCGCACACCCAGCGGGGTGTCCGGATGCTCCGCACGCCAGGAGTGCAGCAGCGGCACGGTGTGGCGGCCGAGCGACCCCCAGGGGAAGCCGATCCGCAGCGGTCGTGGCCCCGTCGCAACCTCCGCGAGCGCGTCGTCGAACTCCCGTAGCACCCGGTGCGCACGCTCCCAGAGCCGTCGGCCCGCCTCGGTCAGCTCCAGTCGCCGGGTGGTCCGCTCGACGAGCCGGGTGCTCAGTCGTGTCTCCAGCTGGTCGAGGGTGCGGGAGAGCGCCGGCTGGCTGATGTGCAGGACATGGGCCGCGCCCGTGATGGTGCCCTCGTCACCGATGGCGGCCAGTGCGCGCAGATGCCGCAGCTCCACATTCATAACCACTGAGCATAGGTCCTGCACAATCGGCATTTCCCCGCACAGTGGACGGGGCCCTAGCGTCCTGGGCATGAACATTCTTCTCATAGGCGCCACAGGCACGCTGGGCACCGCGGTGCGCTCCGCACTGGCCGAACGAGGCCACCAACTGTTCAGCGTCGGCCGCACCGGCGGCGACCTGCGCTACGACATCGCCGACCCCGAGCAGGTGACGGCCCTGTACGAGGCGGCGGACGCGGCGGCGCGCGCGGCGGGCGGACCGCTGGACGCCGTGGTCAGCACAGCCGGTGACGTGCCGTACAAGCCGGTGGCCCGGATGACGGCCGCCGACTACACCGCCGCCTTCCACGGCAAGGTCCTCAGCCAGCTCGAACTCGTACGGCAGGGCGTGCCGCGCGTGGCCGAACGCGGTTCGTTCACGCTGATCAGCGGCGTGCTGACCCGCGAACCCATCCCGTCCGGCAGCGCCGCCTCCATGGCCAACGGCGCCGTGGAAGCCTTCGTACGGGCCGCGGCCATCGAGATCGCGCCGCAGCGCGTCAACGCCGTCAGCCCCACGCTCTTCACCGAGAGCGTCCCGGACTACGGCGACTTCTTCCCCGGCGTCCGGCCGGTGGACCTCGCGGACGTCGCCCAGGCGTACGTCCGCTCGGTGGAGGGCGGCCACACGGGACGGATCTACGAGCCGGCCTGAGCGGCGGGGCCGCTTGGCCACGGGGCGGTGGGGTGGGGGGGCCAGGGGGCGGCGCGGGGCTAGACCACTGAAGACAACGGACTCAATCATCTAGGGGGTGGCGGGGGCGCTGCTGAACGCGCCGGCCCGCGCGGCGAGCGCCGCCGTGCGGGCGGCCTCGGCGGGCAGCCCCGGATCCGGTTCGGAGTGCAGCAGCACCCGCTGGTGGTAGAGGGGAGCCGTTGCACTCACCACCAGCCTCCGCGCGTCGACGGGCGGGCTCAGTTCGCCGCGCTCCACCGCCCGGCCCACGACCGCCTCGCAGCGCGCGTACCGCTCCTCCCAGAACCGTCTCAGCGCTCGCGCCGCCTCCTCCGAGCGGAACGAGGCGGCGATCAGGGCCAGTGCGACGGACGGCTCCTCCGTCAGCGCCTCCTGCACCTCTTCGTTCAGCGCCCGCAGGTCACCCTCCAGGGAGCCGGTGTCGGCCGGGCGCCAGCCGTCGTCGCCTGCCGCGTCGAGGACGTCGGCGAGCAGCCCGCCCACATCCCGCCAGCGGCGGTAGACCGTCGCGCGGTGCACACCCGAGCGGGCGGCGACGGCGTCGACGGTCAGGCCGTCGAACCCGTGCTCCACCAGCAGCGGACCGACGGCCCCCAGCACCTGTTCGCGGACGCGCGCCGTCCGCCCGCCGGGTCGCCGGGCACCGGGCGCCGGAGACCCAGCGACCGCGGGCCCGCCGCCGCTGCCGTTCTCGCCGCTGCCGTTCTCGCCGTGGCCGTTCTCACCGCTGCTGTTCTCGCCGTCGTTGCCGCTGCCGTACGCGTTGCCGAAGCCGTGTGCGCTGCCGCCGTCGGCCTCGGGTCCGCTCCGGCTCCCGGTCTCTTCCCCGGACCTTCCCGCAGTCATTCCGCGCTCATCTCCGCTTCTCGTCCGGCCCCGCTTCGGCCTGTTCCCGCCCGCTCCGCCCCTGCTTCGACCTCGCTCCCCGACCCCGCTCGCGATATCCCCTTGCCGTGGCGGCCTCGCCGTGCCACTATCTTAACGCGACAGGCGTCGCTGTAAAGCTCGCCGGTCGGTACGAGGTCGCATTCGTCGCGCATGCCGCGACGCGGAAGAGGAGTTGCCGATGCTCAACCAGAGCGTTCACCCGGTCCCGCGGTCCCCCCTGGCCGCCTCAGCCTCGATCGCTTTGGAGAGCACATATGCCTACCCAGATCACGGCCTCGGCCGTCACGAAGTCGTACGAAGGCCGGACCGTTCTTGACGGAGTGAGCTGCGCGCTCCCGGCGGGGGAGCGCGCCGGGATCGTGGGGGAGAACGGCTCCGGCAAGACGACGCTGCTCCGCTTGTTCGCGGGGCGCGAGAAGCCGGACGGCGGTGAGATCGTCCTGCACGCCGAGGGCGGTGTCGGGTATCTCCCGCAGGAAGAAGTGCTGCCCGGGGAGTTGACGGTGCAGCAGGTCATCGACGGCGCGATGAGCGAGTTGCGCGCCATGGAACGGCGGCTGCGCACACTGGAAGCGGCGATGGCCGACGGGGACGAGTCGGCTCTCAAGGAGTACGGGGAGCTGCTGACCGTCTTCGAGGTGCGCGGCGGCTATGAGGCCGAGGCCCGTGTCGAACGCGCCCTGCACGGACTCGGGCTGGGGTTGCTGCCCCGTGCCCGCACCGTGGGCGGCCTCTCCGGCGGTGAGCGGGTGCGGCTCCGGCTGGCCGCGCTGCTGGCAGCGAGCCCCGAGGTGCTGCTGCTGGACGAGCCCACCAACCACTTGGACGATGCCGCGCTGCGCTGGCTGGAAGAGCATCTGCGGGCGCGCCGAGGCACCACGGTCGCGGTCTCGCACGACCGCACCTTCCTCGAACGTGTCGCGACGACGCTGCTGGAAGTGGACGCCGACCGCCGCCAGGTCGTCCGCTACGGCAACGGATACGCGGGCTATCTGGCCGAGAAGGCAGCAGCGCGCCGCCGTTGGGCCGAGGCGCACGAGCGCTGGCGGGACGAGACGGAACGGCTGCGTGAGACCGCGGCCACCACGGCCCGCCGGGTGGCACCCGGCAGGGCGATGAAGGACGGCAACAAGATGGCCTACGACCGGGCCGCCGGTCGTGTCCAGCAGTCCCTGGCCAGTCGGGTCCGCAACGCGGAGGAGCGGCTGCGCCGAATGCTGGCGGACCCGGTGCCACCGCCGCCGGCGCCGCTGCGCTTCGCCGCCCCGGCCCTGCGTGGCGCCGGGCTGCGCGGCACGGTGCTGGACGCCGAGGGGGTGGGCGTCCGGGGCAGGTTGGCCCGGACGGGGCTGACCGTCTCCGCCGGTGAGCGACTGCTCGTGACGGGACCGAACGGCGCGGGCAAGAGCACGCTGCTGAGCGTCCTGGCCGGAGAGCTGGCGCCCGACACCGGCCGGATCTCCCGCAGAGGGCGCATCGGCCATCTCCCCCAGGAGCCGGAGAGCGCCGGCGACGGCGGGGCGACGCTGCTGGAAGCCTATGCGCACGGGCGCCCGGGGTCACCGGAGGAGCACGCCCAACGTCTGCTGTCCCTGGGACTGTTCGACGCGGAACGGCTGTCCGTGCCGGTGGCCCGGCTCTCCACCGGCCAGCGGCAGCGCCTGGCCCTGGCCCGGCTGGTGACCGAGCCGGTCGATGTGCTGTTGCTGGACGAGCCGACCAACCACCTCTCGCCCGCGCTGGTCGAGGAGTTGGAAGCGGCACTGGACGCCTACGACGGCGCTTTGGTCGTCGTCAGCCACGACCGCCGGTTGCGGCAGCGCTGGCGAGGCGCGCATCTCGCCCTGGAAGAACAGAGCGCGCCGCTCCCCGAGGGGACGGCCGAGGAGAGGAGCCGTTTGTGAGCCCGAGCCCGGACCGACCGAGCCCCGCCTCGTCCGCCACATCCGTTCCGTCCGCCGCCTCCGGTCCACCCGCCCCCGCCGTCGAGCCCGACGCGGCGGAGGTCGCGGAGGCCGCGGAGGCGGTGACGATGACGACCACGGCCGCCTTCGGCTCCGAAGCAGGCCCCTACGACGTCGTCACCGGCCCCGACGGGGCGTTGTGGGTGACGCTGGTGGCAGCGGGCGCCATCGCCCGTGTCACCCCGGAGGGCCGGACGACGACATACGCGCTCGACGCCGCCGACTGCGGCCCGACGGTACTCACGCCGGGCCCGGACGGTGCCCTGTGGTTCACCCGCACCAGGGACCACCGCATCGGCCGGATCACGGTGGACGGGCAGACCGAGTCGTTCGCCCTGCCGACGCCGGAATGCGGTCCGTTCGGTATCGCGGCGGGCGCGGACGGTGCCCTCTGGTTCACGGAGACGAGCGCGCACCGCATCGGCCGTATCACCACCGAAGGTGAGGTGACCGAGTTTCCGCTGCCGGTCGACGGATGCTTTCCCTCCGCCATGGTGGCGGGACCGGACGGCGCGCTGTGGTGCACGCTGAACCAGGCGGACGCGATCGGCCGCATCGCGCTCGACGGCGGCGTCACCCTGTATGAGCTGCCCACCCGGGATGCCGCACCGGTGGGGATGGCCGCCGGCGCCCAAGAGCTGTGGTTCGTGGAGATCGGTGCCGGCCAGCTCGGCCGGATCACCACGGACGGCCGTATCGATGAATTCCCGTTGCCCGACCGCGGATCCAGACCGCACGCGGTGACCGTCGGCCCGGACGGCACCTGCTGGGTCACCGAGTGGGCGGCGAACCGGGTGGCCGCCCGCGCCCCGTCCGGCCGGATCGTGGAGCATCCGCTGCCCGCTCCCGGTGCGGAGCCGCACGGCCTCGCCGTCGGCCCGGACGGTGCCGTCTATGTCGCTCTGGAGCTCGGGGAGGTGGTGCGGGTGGGTGAGGGGACGCGCTGACGGTACGGCGACGCTCCGACCGGTTCGGCGGTAAACCGGTTGGCCCGGCCGGTGCGGGCCCAAGAGGATGGAGGGATGGCGCGTTCATTCGATGAGCTGGTGGCGGAGGCCGCTGCGGCGTCCGTGGACGGCTGGGGCTTCTCCTGGCTGGAGGGGCGGGCGACCGAGGAGCGGCCCTCCTGGGGGTACCAGCGGCGGATGAGCGCCCGGCTGGCCACCGCCTCCGCCGCGCTCGACGTCCAGACCGGCGGCGGCGAGGTGCTCGCGGAGGCGGACAGACTGCCGCCCGTGATGGCCGCGACCGAGTCGTGGCCCCCGAACGCGGCCAAGGCGACCGCGCTGCTGCGGCCGCGCGGGGTGGTCGTCGTCGCGGACACGGGAGAACCGCCGCTGCCGTTCGCCGACAGCGCGTTCGACCTGGTGGTGAGCCGTCATCCGGTACGGCCCTGGTGGTCCGAGATCGCCCGGGTGCTGGAGCCGGGCGGCAGCTATCTGGCCCAGCATGTGGGTCCGGCGTCGGTGTTCGAGCTGGTGGAGTTCTTCCTCGGCCCCCAGCCCGAGGGGCGCAAGCACCGGCGGCCCGAGGACGAGCAGGCGGCGGCCGAGGCAGCCGGGCTGGAGGTGGTGGACCTGCGCTCCGAGCGGCTCCGCATGGAGTTCTTCGACATCGGAGCGGTCGTCTATTTTCTGCGCAAGGTGGTGTGGATGGTTCCGGACTTCACGGTGGAGGGCTACCGCGACCGCCTGCGCGAGCTGCACGACCGGATCGAGGCCGAGGGCCCGTTCGTCGCCCACTCGGCGCGCTCCCTCATCGCGGCGCGCAAAGCCGCCTGACCCCCGCCCTCCCCCGACCTTCGGGCCCGCAGCCGGCCCGCCCCGCCTGCCCCGCACGTTCTGGCCGGGGGCTTGGGCGGGGCTACTGCTCGCCGAAGAGGTCGAGCAGTTCCCGCTTCTCGAACATGCGGGCGGTCTCCACGGCGGACGGCGTACCGGCGTGCGGGTCGGCGCCTGCCTCGACGAGGACCCGTACGACCTCTTCCTCGCCCTTGAAGACGGCACCGGCGAGCGGGGACTGGCCCCGGTCGTTGGTGCGGTCGGGGTCGGCGCCCTGGGCGACGAGGGCGCGGACGGTCTCCGGGTGGCCGTGGTAGGCGGCCAGCATGATGAGGGTGTCGCCCTTGTCGTTGCTCAGGTTCGCCGGGACGCCCGCCTTGACGTAGGCGGCGACGGTGTCGGTGTCGCCGTGCCGGGCCAGGTCGAAGACCTTCTGCGCCAGTTCGAGGACCTCGGGGTCGTGTGCGGGTTCGTCGCTCTCGGGGGTGGGTGCGTCACTCATGGGGCCAGCGTACGGAGGGAAGGGGGCCGAGGTCGGCTTTGGCCCGTGCCCCGTTCACACATGGGCCAGTGGGTCGACGGTGAGCAACACCTCGCGCAGCGACGGCACCACCCATTCGGCACCGGCGCCGTGCAGCTCCCGCCCTTTGCGTTCGTTGCGGGCGTAGCCCACGAAGCCGACTCCTGCGGCATGTGCCGCTGCGACATCACGCGCGGAGTCCCCGATCATCACCGTCTTCGCGGCGTCGGCGCCCGTCGACTCCAGGGCGCGCAGCACACAGTCCGGGTCGGGCTTGAGGCGGGGGCCGGCCGAGTCGCAGACGCGGCCGCACACCCGGCTGGGGGCACCTGAAGGTCGCCGGTCGGCGGAGAAGGCCTCCAGCAGTGAGCGCTTGGCGAGGTAACGTTTCACCGCGTCGGCGCAGTTGTCCGTGGCGACGGCCACCGTGCGTCCTGTGGCGCGCAGGGTCCGTACGAGCGTGTCGGCGTATCCGGTGGGGAAGGCCATTTCGGCCGCGGCGACCTCCTCCAGCGACAGGGAGTGCTCCATCCGCAGGGCGCTCTCCTGCGGCAGCGGGGCGGCGCCTTCGAAGGCGGCGGTCAGCAGTCGCAGCGGGTCGGTGGTCTCGGGCCATGTCCGGGGGGTGCCGTCGGGGGCGGTGGCGTAGGCCTCGCGCAGCCGGTCGGCCACCGAGGCGGCGGTGCGCCGGGCGAAGAGGTGGCACAGCGGGCCGTCGAAGTCGAATATCACGCACTGCGCCGAGCTGATTTCCCGCTCCACTGCCGCCACCATCCTCTGTACCCCCGTGTGTCCCCGTTCATGGGCCGTTGGGCCGGAGCCGGTGTCGGCGCTCTTGCCCCGCGGCCGGGCAGGCAGTGATTGTCGCAGGCTCCCCCGCCCCTGGGCAGTGGTTCCGGTCCGCAGTCGGCGCCCCTCCGCCGGACGGGGGCGCCCGGCGGTCGTCCGACCGACGCGGAGCGGTCGTCCGTCGGACGCCCAGCGGTTGCCGGCGGGGCGCCTGGCGGTTGCTGCCTAGCGGTTGCCCGGCGCCGTGCAGAAGTCGGCGTACGCCGACTCGACGGCGCCCGCGCTCGGCACGTCGGACAACTGCAGCGGTTCGGCGGCCCGTACGAGTACGTCGTGCACCAGCTTGGCCGCCTGTGCCAGTTCGCCTGCGAAGTCGGGGGAGCCGACGGCGGCGCTGACCGCGACGGCTTGCCGGACCACGTCGGTGAAGACGGACTGGGCCCGCTTGTAGTCGAGGTAGCGCGGCAGGTCCTGCGCCAGCCCGGCGTCGGCTCCGGGCAGCAGCGGGGTGACGGTCCGCCGCCATTCCTCGACGACGTCGGCCTGCTGGCGGGCCGGGTAGTCCATCAGGTGGAGATGGGTGGCCAGGTCGTAGAGCGGGTCGCCGTAGGAGGCGAGTTCCCAGTCGATGGTCCACAGGGTGCCGGCCGGGTCGACGATGAAGTTGGCCCGGTGCAGGTCCCCGTGCAGCAGGCAGCCGGGCCGGTCGGTCAGCCGCGCGGCCTCGGCGGCCGTCCGGGAGCGGGGGCCCAGCGCGTCGTGCGGGACACCGAGCCGTGCGAAGAGCGGGCCGAAGCGGGGGAGGTGTGCGCGGTGGGCGCGCTCGCGGGTGAAGGCGAGCAGTCCGCGCAGAAAGAGTGAACTGTCGCTGTGCCCGGCCCCCGGCTGGTCGGCCGCGCTGCCCTCGTCGGCCAGGACGCCCTCGTCGGGCCGCAGCCGGCAGGCGCGTACGTCGCCGGGGCGTAGTCGGCACAGTGAGGCGAACCGTTCCATGATCTGCCGCAGGTGGGCGGGGGCGACGGGGTGACCGCGGGGGGAGAGGGCCGCGAGGGTGCTGCCCTCGATGAATCCGTGGAAGACCGTGCCGGTGGAGCGGACCCGGTGGACCGGGGGTACGCGCGGTACGCCGAGCCGGGCGAGCTCCAGCAGCAGTTCGTCCTCGGAGGCGAAGTACCGCCGGTCGAACCAGAGCGCCCCCTCCCGGGGTTCGCCGATCTTGACCCGTCCCAGCCGGGTGAGCTCGCCCTGGGGGCGGACCACGTACCACTCGCGGTGGTAGCCCGCCAGCGGTCCGTCCACGGCGCCGATCGTCGCGGCCTGTCGCAGGGCGGGGGAGGTCATCGGCGCTGTCCTCGGGGGCGGTCGGGCTCGGCCACGGAGATCACCGGGGTGCGGGCACTGTACCGGGCCGTTCTCCCCGACCTCTCGCGGCTCCCTCGCCGGTCACCCGAAGGGAACGGCGATGGTGGTCCACAGGGAGTCGAAGAACTGCTGCGACTCCTCCACGAAGCTGCTTTCCTGCTCGTCCCGTGCCTGGGGCCCTCGGGTGGAGCGGAAGAGTTTGGCGGTCAGTCCGAGGACGTCGTAGAGGGCCAGTTGCTCGCCCTCGAAGGCGGCTTCCTCGTTCTTGACGACCTGGTAGTAGCCGATGAGGGCCTCGTCGCCGTTGAGCAGATAGAGCTTGTGGGTGGGGGTGAGGGGCACGGTGCGGACGGTCAGCGTCACCTCGGTGCCGAACTGGGCGAGGGAGTTCAGGGAGTTGCTGAGGGCGTTGACGTAGGTGGTCTGTATCCGGTGCAGCCGCTCGCGGGGCTTGGGGTTCTCCGGGTCGTCAATCAGCCGCGGCAGGGCCAGCCGGGCCTCCAGGCTGGGGATGAGGACGCGTGCGGTGACCGAGCGGGGGGTGAGTTGGTGGTCCATGACCTGTCGGACGGGCCAGGCGAGAGCGTTGTTGAGGGTCTCGGTGGTGAGGGAGAAGGCGTCGACGGTGACGTCCTCGGCCTGAAATGCCTCATGGAGACGGTCGGCCAGTTCCACCCCGGCGCTGCGCGGGGCGTCCGGGTGGTGCGTGGGCTCGGCCACGGTCGGTGAGGCGCCGCGGCCCACGTTCTCCAGCAGCCCCTCCTGGGTGAGGGCGGCCAGGGCCTCGCGTACGGCGCTGCGGCCTACGGAGAACTCGGCTTCCAACTCCCGTTGGGTGGGGAGGCGGGCGCCGGGCCGGAGCTTGCCGGTCCGGATGCGCTCACGGAGCGTGTCAGCGACCACTTCGCGCGGACGGCGGCCGCTTACGGAGGTCGGCTTCCTGGTCACGGATTGACCATACAACTTCAGGTCACCGGGCGTTAGTTGTCCGCCAGATGTTTCCAGATGGCGGACAAGTGGGAATGTAGTAAGCGAGTTGGTCGCCAACTTTCCTATCTGGCGGACAACCTCGCAGAGAAGTCACAGCCGGCTCGACTCAGCACCACCCATCCTCTTGGTCGGCCCTGAGCCATCCGCCCGTCCGATGACGCATGGGCGAACTCCGCACTCCCAGCACAGCCGTTCCTCTCGTGCCTGAGAAGGAGGGACCGCCATGCCGTTCTTCGCACTCGCCGTAGCCATCGCCGTCGTCGCCTTCGAACAGCTCGTCCAGGTGCGCTACGGGGCCCTGGGCCTCGTGGGCTTCCTGCTGCTGAGCATAGGTCTCAAGGCCCGGCACACCGGTTGCAGCACCGCGGGAGCCCTGGTGCTCGCCACCCTGCTGCTCCACCCCTGACCGCCCGGACCGGTGTCCGACCCGCGGCCGCTGTCATGCCGCCTTCCCCTCCCATCAACCCACGCCACGGGGAAGGCGGCTTGACGGCGACTTCGGGGCCGGCCCCGCGGCGGCACATCCGTGGGAAGGGCCCGATGCCCGCCCGGACGATGTCCGGTGCGGCGGGGACCGATGATTTTCTGCGGACTGCGTGGTCTTCACCCCGACGGGGCGGCACGCGTCCCGGACTGAGGAGAGGCGGCGCACGGTGAAGTTGATTCTGCAGGAATTCCTGTCGCTGGACGGCGTGGCGCAGGGCCCCGGGTCCCCGGACGAGGACATCAGCGACGGGTTCACACGGGGAGGCTGGCTCGTGCCCCACTTGGACGAGGAGTTCATGCGGATCACGACGAGCTGGCTCGGCGAGGCGGACGCGTTCTTGTTCGGTCGTCGCACCTACACCAACTTCGCGCGTGACTGGCCGACCATGGACGATCCGGGCGACCCGGCCGCCGCCAAGCTCAACGGCTTGCCCAAGTACGTGGCCTCGCAGAGCCTGACGGGGGTCGACTGGGAGCCGACCACGATCCTGACCGGCGATGTGCTGTCCCAGGTCGCCGAGCTCAAGCGGCAACCCGGAAGGGAGCTGCAGATTCACGGCAGTGCCCGTCTGGGTGCGTCGCTGCTGGCCGCCGGGCTGATCGACGAGTTGCGGCTGATGGTGGCGCCAGTGGTCGTGGGCGGGGGGCGTCGGCTGTTCCCCGACAGCGGCGTGCCGGCCGGACTGCGGCTGCTGAGCAACGAGACGACGCCGAGCGGTGTCGCAGCCCAGGTGTACGAGTGGACCGGAGTGCCTCGGTACGGGAGATACGAGGCCGGCGCGCACTCCTGAGAAGGAGGCAGGGGAAGGCGCCTGTTTCCGCTGCCCCGCACGGTCAGAACACGTCCGGGCACCACGGCCGTCGTGCCGTACGGAACATCAGCTCCGCCCGCTCCAGCGCGCCGCTCCGGTGCTCGGTCAGCCGGCCCAGCGTCGCCAGCCGGACGGCCGACTCGTCGCCCAGGAAGAGAGCGCCCAGCTCGGAGACGTCCAGCGACAGCTCCGGGTCCTCCCGGGTGGCCGCACACCGTGCCCCGCCGCGCGGACCGGCCGCCGCCTCCAGCTTGAAGCGCCCACCCGCGTAACCGTCCTTGTCGCGCACCTCCAGCACCAGCGTGCCCTCGGCCGGGTAGGTACGGGCAGTCAGCATGCGCGGCACGTCCAACGGGCGTATCCACAGCCAGTCGGCGTGGGTGACCGTGCGCGCCGCACGCGGGTCCGGCAGCAGCAGCGGCAGCACGTCGTCCGGGGCGCGCAGGCCCGTGCGTACCCGCTGTACCCAGTCCATCGCCAGCACGAACCGCCACAGCGCCGCCTCACCGGCGGCCGTGGTGGCGAACAGGTCCTGCACCGTCACGGTCTGCTCGGGCTGCTTGGCCCGCCACACGTCGTCGGAGGTGTAGGTCACACCGCCCTGCGGCTGACCGTCGGCGTCGCGGTAGACGGCGTGGAAGGGGGAGCCGAAGCCGTCGCCGGGGAAGCGCAGGGCGCCGGTGGTCACCTGCCACCACTTCTCGTCGCGGTCGATGGCGCCCTGCCGCTGCGGCCCGGTACGGAACCGCTCATGGACGGCGGGCAGCAGCGCGCGGAAGCCGTCGGCGTCCACCAGCTCCACGCTGCCGTCGTCCCCCAGATCGGCCGGGCCCGCGTAGCGCCGGTCCAGTCCCGTACGGGCGACCTGGACCTCCCACTCGGTTGTCCAGGCCGCCGGGCCGAAGCCGTACCGCCCGTAGATGGGGTACTCGGCCGCGATCAGGCTGGCGAAGGCGTCGCCCCGCTCCTTGGCCGCGTCCAGCGCGTTCGCCATCATTCCGGTCAGCAGCCCGCGCCGCCGGTGGGTGGGGGAGACGGTGACGTTGGTGACCGCGCACGCGGGCAGTTGCGCTCCCCCGGGGACGGTCATCGACTGCGGCGTCGTACGGAAGGTGCCCACGCACCGCCCGGCGTCGTAGGCGCCCTGCGTACGGTCGAGGGCCATGCCCCGCCTGCGGACCGCCACTTCCGCGTCGTCGACGCTCGGGGAGCGGAAGAAGCCGGTGGAGACGGCACGCAGCCACTCCGGGAGCTCGTCGGGGCCGGTCAGGGTACGGATCTCGACGGGGTTCGGCATCCGCTCACGCTAGGCGGGCGCGGCCCCGCCCCGCACCCGTATTTCCGCCGCCCCCGGAACCCCGCCCTCAGAACGCCGCGCGGACCTCGCCGACCTGCACGCCGCCGCCCAGGATCGGAGCCGTCGCGAGCCGCTGCAGAACGGGCGCGCTGACCCCCATGTGGCGGGAGAGCGCCCGCGCCAGCACCGGGCCCAGGGCGCGTGCCGCCCCGTCCTCCACCTTGAGGGCGAGCGCGCTGCCGTCCGGCAGCGCGAATCCCTGCACGGCCTCGGCTCCCATTTTGCTGACGGCACCGGGAAGTTCCCGCATCAGCCAGGTGTCGTGCCGCCGGGTGCCGCCCACGTACTCGGGGTGGGCGCGCATCGCCTCGGCCACCCGGCCCTCCGGCGTCCCGGCGGAGGCCAGCGCCAGCGCGCGGAAGCCGCGGGCCAGTCCGGTCAGCGAGACGGCCATCAGCGGTGCGCCGCAGCCGTCCACACCGATGTGTGCCACCGGGTCGCCGGTGGCCTCCTCCAGCGTCTCGCGGACCAGCTTCTGCAGCGGGTGGTCGGGGTCCAGATAGCTGTCCACCGGCCAGCCGTTGGCCTGGCAGGCGGCGAGCATCGCGGCGTGCTTGCCCGAGCAGTCCATGGCCAGCGGGGTCCGGGTGGAGCCGGCCGCCAGGAACGCCTCGGCCTCCTTCTCGTCCAGCGGGAGGGAGGCGGGGCACCGCAGATGGGACTCGGTCAGCCCGTGCTCGGCGAGCATCGTGCGGACCAGGTCGAGCTGGAAGCCCTCCCCGGAGTGGCTCGCCGCGGCCAGCGCCAGCCGCTCGCCGGACAGCTCCAGACCGGAGCGCAGCACGGCGGACGCCTGGAAGGGCTTGTTGGCGGAGCGTGGGAAGACCGGCGCCTCGGGGTCACCCAGCGCGCAGGTGACGCTTCCGTCGGCCGCCAGCACCACCAGCGAGCCCCTGTGCTGCCCCTCGGTGAAGCCGGACCTGACGACCTCGGCGAGCACGGGGAGTATCTCGGGCATCTCGGGACCTTCCGGTGGTGAACGCTGTACGCGGTGTGCGGGGCAGACGAATGTGACCCTTCACCGTAACCGGACCCGCCGCGCCGCAGAACGGACACCCCTGTCTCCCGGCCCCGGGCCCTGTCTCCCGGTCGGCCCTCCCGGCCCCGGTCACGGCAGCAGGTCGTCCACCTGTGCCTCTCCCTCCCGGTACCGTCGGGCGATCTCCGTGCTGCACGCGTCGGCGGTGTGCTGCAACGACTGGCGGCGGCGCGAGACCTGCTGCTCGTAGCGGATCAGCCGGGCCATCGCGTCGTGCAGCTCGCTGTCCGTACGGGCCTCCAGGTCGCTCAGCTCCACCTCGGACAGCATCTCCTCGGCCAGGGTGCGGTACTCCTCGCTGCGGGGTGCGGCGAGTGTCACATGCCGGGCCGAGGAACGGTGGCTGGGCGGGCTGTCGGCGAGGATCTGCGGCAGCAGATCCAGCAGCGGAGAGCCCGCCGAACTGCGCCGGGCCAGTTCGGCGCGGAGGATGTCGATGCGCCCCTGGAGCAGTCTGCGCACATAGCTGAGATCCGCCTCGTCCTGCTGTGCCGAACGTCGCAGGGCCCGCAGTTCTCGCAGGCACAGCGTGTGCAGGTCCGGCTGCTCCGGCTCACGCAGCGCCTCAAGGGCCCCGGACTGTCGCGGCGTCCGGGACCGGCCCGCTCCGGTTGTGCTCATGGGCTTGTGTCCCCTCATCCCCATTGCGCGGTACCTGCTGAACGCACCGCGTGTGCGCATCGTGCCACTCTGTGCCGCTTGCTCGCACTGTTCCTCACCCCCGTTCGGCCGCCGTACGCCCCGCCGAACGGCGGCACGGCATCATGGCGGCATGCGAGCAGTGGTGCAGAGAGTGGACGGCGCGAGCGTCACCGTGGACGGCGAGACCGTTGGTCGGATAGTCGGCGAAGGCCTGTGCGTGCTGGTCGGAGTCACGCACGACGACACGAAGGAGAAGGCGGCACAGCTCGCGCGGAAGCTGTGGTCGGTGCGGATCCTGCACGAGGAGAAGTCGTGCTCGGACATCGGGGCGCCGCTGCTGGTGATCAGCCAGTTCACTCTCTACGGTGACGCGCGGAAGGGGAGGCGGCCGACCTGGAACGGCGCGGCGCCCGGCGATGTCGCCGAACCCCTGGTGGACGAGGTGGTCGCCCAACTGCGTGCGCTGGGCGCCACCGTCGCCACGGGTGTCTTCGGTGCCGCCATGCAGGTGTCGTTGACGAACGACGGCCCCTTCACGGTGCTGCTGGAGGTGTGAGACGGCTCCCCGGGGGTTCCCAGGGGGTTCCTAGGGAGCGACGACCACTTCCTGTGCCGCCGCGGTGGCATCCGGGCCGACGATCAGCTGTGCGTCCGGATCGACGTTCCGCTTCACCAGTGCCAGCGCGATCGGCCCCAACTCGTGGTGCCGTGCCGTGGTGGTGACGAACCCGATCTGCCGGCCCTCCAGGCCCTCGGCGGCGAGCCGTACCTCGTCGCCGTGCACCGGCACCCGCACCTCGCTCCCGTCGAGGTGCAGGAAGACCAGCCGCCGCGGCGGTTTCCCCAGGTTGTGGACGCGGGCCACCGTCTCCTGCCCGCGGTAGCAGCCCTTCTCCAGGTGCACGGCGGAGCCGATCCAGCCCACCTCGTGGGGGATGGTCCGGTGGTCGGTCTCCATGCCCAGCCGCGGTCGCCGCGCCTCCACGCGCAGCGCCTCGTAGGCGAGGACGCCGACGGCCGGCCCGTGCGAGGCGGCGAAGTCGGTCAGCTGGTCGCGCGGCAGGAACAGATCACGCCCGTAGGAGGTCTCCCGTACGGCCAGGGCGCTGTCCGGCACATCGGCGATGGAACCCGCGGGCAGATGCACGACGGCGACGTCCGGCGTCCGGTCGGCGATCTCGACGCGGTAGAAGAACCGCATGCTCTCCAGATAGGTGATCAGCTCGCCCTGTTTGCCGGGTTCGGTGTGCATCCACACCGTCGTCCCGTCGTCCACGAGCTGGAGCGCCTGCTCGATGTGTCCGTTCGCGGACAGGATCAGCGCCTCCGTGGCCTGCCCGGCCGGAAGCTGCTCCACGTGCTGGGTCAGCAGCAGGTGCAGCCAGGAGAGCCGGTCCGCACCGGAGACGGTGACCACGCCGCGGTGCGAGAGGTCCACGAAGCCGGTGCCGTCGGCCAGGGCGCGCTGTTCCTTGAACAGATCGCCGTAGTGGGCGGCGACACCCTCGTCGGGGGCTTCGGCCGCTACCGCGCCGGGCAGGGTCAGCAGCGGGCTGGGGGCGGGAGCGGCGGCGCTGTTGCTCGAACTGCTGGAGGACATACGCCCAGCCTACGACGGGCTACGAGGCGTCCCCGGCCGCGTCGGCGGACTTGTCGCGACCGCCGTCTTCGGAGTCGGCGGCCTTGCCGACGCACTTCGCGCACTGTCCGAAGATCGCGAAGTGCTTCATGTCCGTCTCGAAGCCGAAACGCTCCCGCAGGGTCGCGGTGAACGGCTCGGCGACGGACAGGTCGGCCTCGATCACCTCGGTGCAGTCCCGGCAGACCAGGTGCATGTGATGGTGCCGGTCGGCCAGATGGTAGGTGGGCGCGCCGTGCCCGAGATGCGCGTGGGAGACCAGTCCCAGCTCCTCCAGGAGCTCCAGCGTGCGGTAGACCGTCGAGATGTTGACGCTGCCGGCCGTACGGCGGACCTCGGCGAGGATGTCGTCGGGCGTGGAGTGCTCCAGTTTGTCCACGGCCTCCAGCACGAGCTGGCGCTGCGGAGTCAGCCGGTATCCGCGCGCCCGAAGGTCGCTCTGCCAGTCGGTGGTAGCCACGAGGTCCAGTGTAGAAGCGGCGCGGGGGGGGGGGGCCCCGTGGCACCCGGACCCGCGCTGTCGGAAGGAGAGAAGGGTCAGTTCTGGCCGGCCTTCTTCCGCTTGGCGGCGAAGACGGCCAGACCGCCGATCACGACGAGTGCGCCCGCGCCACCGACGAGCAGCGGCGTGTTGGAGCTGCTGCCGGTCTCGGCGAGGTCGCCCTTGCCGCTGTCGCCCTCGTCGGAACCGCCCGCGGGCGCCGGGGTGTTGGCGTCGGAGGCGTCGTCACCGGGCTTGTCCGACGGCTTCTCGGTGGGCTTGTCCGAGGGCTTCTCGGTCGGCTTCTCGGTCGGCTCGTCCGAGGGCTTCTCCGTCGGCTTGTCGGTCGGCTTCTCGGTGGGCTTGGGCTTGGTGGCGTCCACGCTGTAGGTCTGGGTGACGCTGTTGTTGCTGGTGTCCGGGTCGGGCTTGTCGCCCTTGATCTGGGCGCGCAGCGTCTGCTTCTTGCCCGAGAGGGTGGCCGGAAGGTCCATGTTCTCCAGCGCGTCACCGTCGGCGGCCAGGTCGGCCACGATGACGACCTTCTTGGCGTTCCAGGACGTGACCGTGCCCTTGTCCACCTTCGGCTTGCCGGTGAACGTGACGTTCTTGACGGCGGTCACCGTGACGGTGGCCTTGGCGGCCTCGGGGCCGTGGTTGCCGAAGTTGCCCCCGATGCCGTCGCCCATCACCTTGCCGGTGTTCTTGTCGTAGAGGATCCCGGACGTCAGGCCGACGTTCATCTCGGCACCGCTGTCGTACGCGAACGCGCCTGCCGCGGTGGCCAGCTGAGTGGTGGCCAGGCCGCCGAGCAGCGCGACGGTCGCGGCGGCGGAGGTCATGCGAGAACGATTCACAGAAGAGCCTTTTCCCCGTTATGGCAGCCGAGCGCGGGGCGAGGGGGCGCAGAACGCGCGACAGGGACTCGCCGGCGCTCCTGCCGGTGAATGGATTAACGCCATTCTTATCACTCAGGGGTACGCATTAATATGCCAACTCTGTGTGATGACACCTGTCCGATGCGTGAGGAAGCTGCCCTGACCTGCGGCTACCCCGGGTCGAGGGCGCCGGGAGCGGGTTCCCGGACTCTGCCCGGGAAACGGGCTATTTCACAGCTTTCACAATCGTGACACCGCTGAGACGCCCGGCCCCGGGCCTTGTTTCCCTGCGGGGCGGGACCGCCGACACAAGGCGGGCCGCCGCCGGCGCAAGGGGCGGACCGCCGCCGGCGCAAGGGGCGGACCGCCGCCGGCGGAATGGGGCCCGCCGGTGAAAGGGCGGGACCCTCGCAGGGGGTGGGTTCGTCAGCGGAAGAAGGCGATGCCGTCGTCGGGCAGATCCACGACGTCCTTGGCCCATTCCTTCGGGTCGACGACCTTCTTCAGATGCGCCGACATGTAGGGCCGCAGCGGCGCCTGGGGCGTGGCCTTCTCGCCCACCCACATCAGATCGCCGTTGACATAGCCGTACAGCCGCTTGCCGCCGCTGTACTCGCCCGCGACGGCGGTCCGGGCCACCGCGTCGGTCGCCAGATCGATCTGCGGCTTCTTCTCGGCCAGCTCGCCGTACCAGACCTCCGCGATGCCCTGGTCGCGGATCATCACGACCTCGACCTTGCGGTCCTTGTCGACACGCCAGTACCCGGTCTCGGTCTCCAGCGGGCGGACCTTCCTGCCCTCCGAGTCCAGCTCCCAGGAGTGCGAGACGTACTCCAGGAAGTCACGGCCGTCGTGGGTGAAGGTGACCTCCTGCCCGAAGTTGCACTTGCGCTCCTCCTCGCCCTGCTGTCCGTCCTGCGGAGCGTCGAGGGCGGCCACACCGGCACCGGTCCAGTTGCCGAGGAGGAAGGCGAGGGGGACGAGGTCCGGGTGGAGGTCGGACGGAATCTCGATCATGGAGCTGGTCGATCCCTAAGTGTGGCGGGCGAGCGGTCAGCGCTAGCGCTGGCCCTGGTAGAGCTTCTTGAAGGCCAGCCCGGCGAAGGCCACGGTACCGATGCAGACCAGGACCATCAGGGCGGTGAAGAATGCCTCAAGCACGGGGTGGCTCTCCTTGCGCGATGTTCGATGACGGGGCCGAGTCTAATCGCCGTGCCCGGCGGGGGCCTCCCGAGGGGCGCTCAGTAGACGAGGGCCTGCACGCCCTCGGGCATGATCTCGCTCACGAAGAGCTGGGCGCCCGCGATGCGGACGCCCTCGATGACGTCCTTCTCCTCGATGCCCCTGCGGGCGGCGCACTGGGTGCACAGCGTGATACGGCCACCGCTCGCCCGGACCGCCGCCATGAGGTCGGGCAGGGGCGCGGCGTGCGGCAGCTCGAACTCGGCGGCGCGGCCGGGGAGGGCGAACCAGGCGGATTCGCCGGTCAGCCACAGGCTCACCTCTGTGCCGCTGGCGGAGGCCACGGAGGCGACCGTGAACGCTTGCGAGCATCGTTCGGGGGCGTCCGCCCCCGCGGTGACCTTGATGACGAGCTTCCGGTTTGCCATACCGCCAGCATATGAGTGCGAGGGCCGCCGCCAATGC